>CAZUPH010000023.1:0-21468 GCA_964621995.1 uncultured Rubrivivax sp.
TGTCCGCGGCGCGCCCGGCGGCCCCGGTGGCCGCACCGGCCGCGGCCCCGCCACCGGCCGCCGCCGCGGCCGAGTTCGGGTTGTCCGGCACGGCGCGGTCGCTGCAGGCGGTGACGAGCAGCCTGCCGGGCCTGTTCCAGGGCTGGGGGCCGAATGCCCGGCTGCGCCTGGCCAACGGCCAGGTCTGGCAGGTCGTGGACGGCAGTTCGGCCGCGCTGTACCTGCGCGACCCGGCGGTCACGGTGCGGCGCGCCGCGCTCGGCAGCTACCTGATGGAGATCGCCGGCACCAACCACGCGCCGCGCGTGCGCCGCGTCGAGTAGCCCCGCGTTCGACGGGTGAGGTGGCTCCGGGGGCCCGCGCTGCGTTACGCTGCCGCCGTGGAGACGACAACACCCGAGGATCCGCAGGCCGCGCCCGACGCGCAGCGCCGCCGCCGCCGTGCCGCCTCGCGCGGCCGCCATCCTGCGCCCGCGCTGGTGGCCGAGGTCGGCGCCCTGCTCGGCCTGGCCGACGGCGAGGCGCCGCGCCGCGACCGCCTGATCGAATACCTGCACGCGATCAACGACCGCCTGCGCTGCCTGCCGGCGCCGCACCTGGCGGCGCTGGCGCAGCTGATGAAGCTCTCGCAGGCCGAGGTCTACGAGGTCGCGAGCTTCTATCACCACTTCGAGGTGGTGAAGGAGGCGGCCGACGGGAGCTTGCCCGCAGCGCCCGCGTTGACCGTGCGCGTCTGCGACGGCCTGCCCTGTGCGATGGCCGGCGCGAAGGACCTGCTCGCGAAGCTGCCTTCGCTGCTGGGCCGCGAGGTGCGCGTGCTGGCCGCGCCCTGTGTCGGGCGCTGCGAGACGGCGCCGGTGGCGGTGGTGCACCAGCACACGCTGCGCTCGGCCACCGCGGCAGCGGTGCAGGCCGCGGTGGCCGGCGGGCTGCGCCACGACGAGCCGCCGGCCGCCCTCGGCTACGACGATTACCGCGCCGGTGGCGGCTATGCGCTGCTGCGCGAGTGCGTCGAGGGCCGGCGCAGCGCCGACGACGTGATCGCGGCGCTGGAGCAGGCGGGGCTGCGTGGCCTGGGCGGCGCGGGCTTTCCGGCCGGGCGCAAGTGGCGCATCGTGCGCGGCCAGCCGGCGCCGCGGCTGATGGCGGTCAATATCGACGAAGGCGAGCCGGGCACCTTCAAGGACCGCTGGTACCTGGAGCGCGACCCGCACCGCTTCCTGGAAGGCCTGCTGATCGCCGCCTGGGCGGTGGGCATCGCGGGCATCTGGCTCTACCTGCGCGACGAATACCACGGCCACCGCGCGCTGCTGGCGCGCGAGCTGGCGCGCCTGCGTGCCGACCCGCCCTGGCCCGGCATGCCGGCCATCGAGCTGCGGCGCGGCGCCGGCGCCTACGTGTGCGGCGAGGAGTCGGCGATGATCGAATCGATCGAGGGCAAGCGCGGCTGGCCGCGCCTGCGCCCGCCCTACGTGGCCGAGGTCGGGCTCTTCGGCCGCCCGACGCTGGAGCACAACTACGAGACGCTGCACTGGGTGCGCGAGATCCTCGAGCGTGGCGCCGACTGGTTTGCCGCGCAGGGCCGCCATGGCCGCAAGGGCCTGCGCAGCTTCAGCGTCAGCGGGCGCGTGCGCGAGCCGGGCGTGAAGCTGGCGCCGGCCGGCATCACGCTGCGCGAGCTGGTGGACGAATTCTGCGGCGGCATGCTGCCGGGTCACGAGCTCTATGCCTACCTGCCGGGGGGCGCCTCGGGCGGCATCCTGCCGGCGGCGCAGGCCGACCTGCCGCTGGACTTCGACACGCTGCAAGCGCATGGCTGCTTCATCGGCTCGGCGGCCGTCATCGTGCTCTCGCAGCACGACCGTGCCGCCGACGCGGCGCGCAACACGATGCACTTCTTCGCGCACGAGAGCTGCGGCCAGTGCACGCCCTGCCGCAACGGCACCGCGAAGGCCGCCGCGCTGCTGGACGCGCCGCGCTGGGACCTGCCGCTGCTGGCGGACCTGTCGCAGGTGATGCGCGACGCGTCGATCTGCGGCCTGGGGCAGGCGGCGCCGAACGTGATGGACGGCGTGATCGAACATTTCCGCCACGAGATCGACGGCGGCGAGGGCGCGCCATGAATGCGATCACGCGTGCCGAACGCCGCCGGCTCGACGCACCGACGCTGCGCTTCACGCTCGACGGCCGCGAGGTCGCCGCGCGCGCCGACGAGACCCTCATCGAGGTCGCGCGCCGCGAGGGCATCGAGGTCCCGCACCTGTGCTGGACGCCGACGCTGGACCCCGCCGGCAACTGCCGCGCCTGCATGGTGGAGGTGCAGGGCGAGCGCACGCTGGCCGCCGCCTGCTGCCGCCGGCCGACCGCGGGCATGGTCGTGCACACCGCCAGCGAGCGCGCGCGGCGTTCGCAGCGCCTGGTGCTGGAGCTGCTGCGCGCCGACCTGCCGGCCGAGCCGCTCAAGCGCGACGACGAGGTCGCGCACTGGGCCGCGAAGCTGGGCGTGGCCACGCCGCGTTTCGCCGCGCGCGAGGCGGTGGCGCCGGACCGCACACATGCCGCCATCGCCGTCAACCTGGACGCCTGCATCCAGTGCACACGCTGCCTGCGCGCCTGCCGCGACGAGCAGGCCAACGACGTGATCGGCATCGCGCACCGCGGCGCCGGCTCGAAGATCGTCTTCGACATCGACGATGCGATGGGCGCCAGCAGCTGCGTCGGCTGCGGCGAGTGTGTGCAGGCCTGCCCCACCGGCGCGCTGGCCGACGCCACCGGCGCGGCGATGCAGCGGCCCGAGCGCAGCGTCGACACGCTGTGCCCCTACTGCGGCGTCGGCTGCCAGGTCAGGCTGCAGGTGGCCGGCGACCGCGTGATCCAGGTCCAGGGCCGCGACGGCCCGGCCAACCACGGCCGCCTGTGCGTGAAGGGCCGCTACGGCTTCACCTACGCGCGCCACGAGGGCCGGCTGACGGTGCCGCTGGTGCGCCGGCCCGGCGCGCCCAAGGACCCGGCGCTGATCGGCGACCCGGCGCGCGTGCGCGAGTGGTTCCGCGAGGCGAGCTGGGACGAGGCGCTGGCACTCGGCGGCGGCACGCTGGCCCGGCTGCGCGACACCCATGGCGCGCGCGCGCTGGCCGGCTTCGGTTCGGCCAAGGGCAGCAACGAGGAGGCCTACCTGTTCCAGAAGCTGGTGCGGCTGGGCTTCGGCAGCAACAACGTGGACCACTGCACGCGGCTGTGCCATGCCAGCAGCGTGGCCGCGCTGCTGGAGGGCATCGGCTCCGGGGCGGTCAGCAACCCGGTGATGGACGTCGCGCAGGCCGAGCTGGTGGTCGTGATCGGCGCCAATCCGGTGGTCAACCACCCGGTGGCGGCGACCTGGATCAAGAATGCGGTGCGCCGCGGCACCAGGCTCGTCGTCGTCGACCCGCGGCGCAGCGAGCTCGCGCGCCACGCCTGGCGCCACCTGGCCTTCCACCCGGCGAGCGACGTGGCACTGCTCAATGCGCTGATGCACGTCATCGTGACCGAGGGCCTGGTCGACCGCGGTTTCATCGCCGACCGCACCAGCGGCTACGAGGCGCTGGCGGCCAACGTGGCGCGTTTCAGCCCGGAGGCGATGGAGCCCGTCACCGGCATTCCGGCAGCCACCGTGCGCGAGGTGGCGCGCGCCTACGCCACCAGCCGCGCCAGCATGATCCTCTGGGGCATGGGCATCAGCCAGCACGTGCACGGCACCGACAACGCGCGCTGCCTGATCGCGCTGGCGCTGATGACCGGGCAGATCGGCCGCCCCGGCACCGGGCTGCACCCGCTGCGCGGGCAGAACAACGTGCAGGGGGCGTCCGACGCCGGGCTGATCCCGATGATGTACCCCGACTACCAGCGGGTGGCCGACCCCGCGGCACGCGCGCGCATGGCCGCCGCCTGGGGCGTGCCGGTGCAGCAGCTGGACGCCGCGCCCGGGCTGACGGTGGTCGAGGTCATGAAGGCCATCGCGGCCGGCCAGGTGCGCGGCATGTACATCCTGGGCGAGAACCCGGCGATGAGCGACCCCGATGCGGCGCATGCGCGCGAGGCGCTCGCGAAGCTGGAGATGCTCGTCGTGCAGGACATCTTCCTGACCGAGACCGCGGCGCTGGCCGACGTGGTGCTGCCGGCCAGCGCCTTCCCGGAGAAGACCGGCAGCTACACCAACACCGACCGCCTGGTGCAGCTCGGCCGCCGTGCGCTGGCGCTGCCCGGGCAGGCGCGGCAGGACCTGTGGATCCTGACCGCGATGGCGCGCGAGCTGGGCCTGGACTGGAGCGCCTACGGCGCCACGCCCGCCGACTGCGACGCCGCCGCGGCCGCGGTGCACGAGGAGATGCGCACACTGATGCCCAGCATCGCCGGCATCGGCTGGGCGCGGCTGCAGGCCGAGGGCGCGGTGGTCTACCCCTGCCACGCCGAGGGCGAGCCCGGCGAGCCGGTCGTCTTCACCGACCATTTCCCCACGCCCGACGGCCGCGCGCGCTTCGTGCCGGCCGACGTGCTGCCGGCCGACGAGCAGCCCGATGCGGACTACCCGCTGGTGCTGATCACCGGCCGCCAGCTCGAGCACTGGCACACCGGCAGCATGACCCGCCGCACGCCGGTGCTGCACGCGATCGAGCCCGACCCGGTGGCGATGCTGCATCCGCTGGACCTGGCGGCGCTGGGCGTGCAGCCGGGCGAGCCGATCACGGTCGCGTCGCGCCGCGGCGCGGTGACGCTGTACGCCCGCGCCGACGAAGGCACGCCGCGTGGCGTGGTTTTCGCCGCCTTCTGCTGGGTCGAGGCGCCGGCCAACCTGCTGACCAACCCGGCGCTGGACCCGGTGGCGAAGATCCCCGAGTTCAAGTACTGCGCGGTGCGCGCCAGCGCCGGCGGCACGGTCACCGCGCGCGGCACCGCACCCCGCCCCTGAGGACGCCATGCATACCCCCATCGACCTGCGCTCCGACACCGTCACCCGTCCGACGCCCGCGATGCGCGCCGCGATGGCCGCCGCCGAGGTCGGCGACGACCAGTACGGAGAGGATGCCACCACCACGCGGCTGCAGGAACGCTGCGCCGCGCTGCTGGGCAAGGAGGCCGCGCTGTGGCTGCCCAGCGGCACGATGGCCAACCAGGTGGCGCTGCGCGTGCTGACGCGCCCCGGCGACGAGGTCGTCACCAGCCGCGAGGCGCATGCCGGCTGGCACGAGACCGGCGGCGCGGCGGCCAATGCCGGCGTGCAGCTGCACGAGGTGGGTGCCGGCGGCATGTTCACGCAGGCCGACTTCGAGGCCGCGATCAAGCCGCGCGGGCTGCCCGTGTTCCCGCCGACGACGCTGGTGCAGATCGAGAATACCCACAACCGCGCCGGCGGCGTCGTATTCCCGCAGGCCGAGGCCGAGCGCATCTGCGCTTCAGCCCGCTCGCGCGGCATCGCCAGCTTCCTGGACGGGGCGCGGCTGTGGAATGCCAGCGTGGCCAGCGGGCGCAGCGTGGCCGAGCTGGCGGCGCCCTTCGACCTCGTCGCGGTGGCCTTCTCCAAGGGCCTGGGCGCGCCCGGCGGCTCGCTGCTGGCCGGTCGCCACGAGTCGATCACCCTGGCCAACCGCCACCGCCGCATGCTGGGCGGCGCGATGCGCCAGACCGGGCACTACGCGGCGGCGGCACTGCACGGTCTGGACCACCACCTGGCGCGGCTGGCCGACGACCACCGCCATGCCCGGCTGCTGGCCGAGGCGCTGGCCGGCAGCGCGGCCGTGCGGCTGGACCTGGCGACGGTGCAGACCAACATCGTCGTCTTCCACCTCGCGGAGGGAGCGCCGGATGCGGCCACCGTGGTGGCGCGTGCGCGCGAGCGCGGCGTGCTGCTCAATGCCTTCGGCGCGCGCACCGTGCGCGCGGTGACGCACCTGGACGTCAGCGAAGCGCAGGTGCGCACGGCGGCCGAGCGGCTGCGCGAACTGCTGGGCTGAAGCGCGGCGCGGCGGCGCAGCGCCTGCACGGCGCTTGCCGCCCGGGCCGGCGCCGTGCAGAATCCAGCCTGTATACATTGAACGGGCTGGAGATGCGATGAGCAGCTTTCCGCTGAATGCCTGGTACGCCGCTGCGTACGACGTCGAGGTCAGGCGCGAGCTGCTCGCGCGCACCGTGTGCAAGCAGCCGATGGTGCTGTACCGCCAGGGCAATGGCGCCGTCGCGGTGCTCGAGGACGCCTGCTGGCACCGCCTGCTGCCGCTGTCGCAGGGCCGGCTGGAAGGCGACGAGGTCGTCTGTGGCTACCATGGTCTTGTATACAACGCCGATGGGCTGTGTACGCACATGCCGTCGCAGGAGACCATCAACCCCTCGGCCTGCGTGCGCGCCTACCCGGTGGTGGAGCGCCACCGCTTCGTCTGGGTCTGGCCCGGCGACCCGGCGCTGGCCGACCCCGCGCTGGTGCCCGACCTGCACTGGAACGAGGACCCGGCCTGGGCCGGCGATGGCAAGCTGATCCGCGTGCAGTGCGACTACCGGCTGGTCGTGGACAACCTGATGGACCTGACGCACGAGACCTTCGTGCACAGCGGCAGCATCGGCGACCGCGCGGTGGCCGAGGCGCCCTTCGTCGCGACGCATGGCGACCGCACGGCCACCGTCACGCGCTGGATGGAGGACATCGTGCCGCCGCCATTCTGGGCCGCGCAGATCCGTGGCGCGCGCGGCTGGGAGGGCCGCGTGGACCGCTGGCAGATCATCCGCTTCGAGGCGCCGTGCACGGTGGCCATCGACGTCGGCGTGGCCGAGGCCGGCAGCGGCGCGCGCCAGGGCGACCGCAGCCGCGGCGTCAACGGCATGGTGCTCAACACCATCACGCCGGAGACCGAGACCAGCTGCCACTATTTCTGGGCCTTCGCGCGCAACTACCGCCTGTCCGAGCAGCGCCTGACGCACGAGCTGCGCGAAGGCGTCTCGCGCATCTTCGCCGAGGACGAGCGGGTGCTCGAGGCGCAGCAGCGCGCCCTCAGCGCGCGCCCGGACCGCGGCTTCAACAACCTGAATATCGACGCCGGCGCGCTGTGGGCGCGGCGGCTGATCGACGGCCTGATCGCGCGCGAGCAGCCCGGCGGGCGGCCGGTGATCCCGCTGCGGCCGGCGGCATGAAGCCGGCGAAGGTCACGCCGCTGGCGGCGGGGGGTGCGGCGTTGGGTGCGGCGGTGGAGGACGGCGACGAGGCCGCGGCCGGCTCGCAGACGCTGCGTGCGCAGCTGCTGCTGCGCGAGGCCATCGTCGGCGGCACGCTGAAGGCCGGCGAACGCGTGACCGAGCTGGCGCTGGCGGAGCGCCTGGGCATGTCGCGCACGCCGATCCGCGCCGCGCTGACGCGGCTGCTCGACGAAGGCCTGCTCGAGGCGCTGCCCGGCGGCGGCTACGTCGTGCGCGACTTCTCCGAGGCCGACATCCGCGACGCGATCGAGCTGCGCGGCACGCTCGAGGGCCTGGCCGCGCGGCTGGCCGCCGAGCGCGGCTGCGGCACCGCCACGCTGGCCGGGCTGCGCGAGGCCGTGGCGCGCATCGACGAGCTGCTGGCCGCGCCCGGCCTCAGCGAAGCCGCCTTCGCCGCCTACGGCGAGCACAACGCCCGCCTGCACGCGCTGCTGGCCGAGGCCTGCGGCAGTGCGCTGGTGCAGCGCCAGCTCGAGCGCGCCTGCAGGCTGCCGTTCGCTTCGCCCAATGCCTTCGTGATGCTGCGCACCACCGGCACCGCGGCGCGCGACCGGCTGCTCGTCGCGCACGAGCAGCACCGCGCCGTGGTCGAGGCCATCGCGCGCGGCGAGGGCGCGCGTGCCGAGGCGCTGATGCGCGAGCACGCGCGCAACGCGCACGCCAACCTGGGCGAGGCGCTGGCCAGCCAGCAGGCGCTGCAGCGCCTGCCCGGCGCCAGCCTGATCCGCCGCGGCGCACGCTGATGGAGCTGCCTTGAACGAGACCGTCTTCACGCAGCAGGCCACCGTCGTCGGCCTGCGCGAGCTGAGCCCCACGGTGCGCGAGATCACGCTGCGGCCGGACAGCGGCGCGGCGGCCTACACCGTCGGCAGCCACCTGCGCGTGCAGGTGCGTCTGCAAGGCGGGCGCACCGACGAGCGCCGCTATTCGCTGGTCGGCCTGCCGGCGCCGGGCGCGGACTGGCGCATCGCCGTCAAGCGCGCCGACCCGGGCCGCGGCGGCTCGGCCTTCATGTGGCGGCTGGCGGTGGGCGACCGGCTGCCGGTGCACGGCCCGCACAACCACTTCGAGCTGCCGCCGGCGCCGCGGCCCACGCTGCTGGTGGCCGGCGGCATCGGCATCACGCCGCTGCTCGGCACGGCGCTGGTGCTGGCCCGGCGCGCGGCGCCGCTGCGCATGGCCTACGCCGCGCGCTCGCCCGAGGAACTGGTCTATGCCGACGAGCTGCGTGCCGCGCTCGGCGACCGGCTCGTCACCTTCTGCCGCAGTGCCGGCCAGGCGCTGGACCTGGCGGCCGAGTTCGCCGCCCTGCCGGCCGACGCGCAGGCGCTGGTCTGCGGCCCGGTGCCGCTGCTGCACGCGGCGCGTGCCGAGTGGACGCGCGCCGGCCGGCTGCCGCAGCGGCTGCGCTTCGAGACCTTCGGCAATACCGGTGCCGAGCCGGCCGAGGCCTTCACCGTGCAGGTGCCGCGGCATGGCCTGACGCTCGAGGTGCCGGCCGAGCGCTCGCTGCTGGAGGTGCTGGAAGCCGCCGGCGTGCAGGTGCTGCACGACTGCCTGCGCGGCGAATGCGGGCTCTGCGCCGTCGACGTGCTGGCGGTGGACGGCCGCATCGACCACCGCGACGTCTTCTTCAGCGCAGCCGAGCAGCGCGAGGGCCGGCGCCTGTGCGCCTGCGTCTCGCGCGTGTGCGGCGGCGGCTTGACGATCGACTCCGCCTGGCGGCCGGACCGCCTGCCGGCGGCGGCCTGAACATTCCGATCCACCCGAGACCGACCCCCGAGGAGACCCGCGATGACCCCACGCACCACGCCCCCGTTCCGCGCCGACCATGTCGGCAGCTTCCTGCGGCCCAAGTACCTGCTCGACGCGCGCGAGCAGTTCTTCGTGAAGAAGGCCATCGGCGCCGCGCAGCTGCGCGAGGTCGAGGACCGGGCCATCGCCGAGGTCGTGAAGGCGCAGCGCGACGCGGGCCTGCAGGCCATCACCGACGGCGAGTTCCGGCGCACCTACTTTCACATCGACTTCCTCGAGCAGCTCGGCGGCGTGAAGACCGACATCCCGGTCACCGTGAAGCGCGCCGACGGCAGCGAGGAGCTGGCGCCGCCGGTCATCCGCGTCGTGGACAAGGTGCGCCATGCCAGGGACATCCAGCGCGCCGACTTCGAGTACCTGCAGGGCCGGGTGCAGGCGCTGGGCACGCCGGGGCTGGTGTCCAAGGTGACGATCCCTAGCCCGACGATGCTGCACTTCCGCGGCGGCCGCGCCGGCATCAGCCGGGAGGCCTACCCGGAGCTGGACCCGGCCTTCTACGACGACGTCGCCAAGGCCTACGGCGACGAGCTGCAGTCGCTGTACGACGCCGGCTGCCGCTACGTGCAGATGGACGACACCAACATGGCCTACCTGTGCGACGAGAAGATGCGCGAGGCGGCGCGCCAGCGCGGCGACGACCCCAACGAGCTGCCGCACCGCTACGCCGGCTTCATCAACAAGGTCGTCGCGCGCAAGCCGGCCGGCATGACGCTGGCCATGCACCTGTGCCGCGGCAACTTCAAGAGCACGCACGCGGCGGCCGGCAACTACGAGCCGGTGGCCGAGGCGCTGCTCTCGGAGATGAACCTCGACGCGATCTTCATGGAGTACGACGACGACCGCAGCGGCGACTTCCGCCCGCTGCGCTACCTGAAGCCGGGGCGCATCGTCGTGCTCGGCCTGGTGACGACCAAGTTCGGCGAGATGGAGAGCAAGGACAGCCTGAAGCGCCGCATCGACGAGGCCGCGAAGTACGCGCCGCTGGAGCAGCTGTGCCTGAGCCCGCAGTGCGGCTTCTCCAGCACCGTGCACGGCAACAACATCGCGATGGAGGCCCAGTGGGCCAAGATCCGCCTCGTCGTCGAGACGGCGCAGGAGGTGTGGAACTGAGGACGGCGCCTCAGCGCCCGCCGAGCACGATCGTCACCAGCAGCGAGCTGTCCGCCAGCGCACGCACGCCGTGGCGGCAGCCGCCGGGCAGGTAGAGCAGCTGCCCGGCGCGCAGCGTGACCGCGCCGTCGTCCAGCGTCAGCTCGGCGGCGCCCTCGATGCACTGCACGGTGATCTCGCCGGCCACCGCGTGCGGCGGCAGCTTGCCGCCGGCCGGCAGCACCACGCGCATCAGCTCGAGCTGCTCCGACTTGAACAGGGCGCTCGTGCGCGTGGTGCGCAGCGCCGGCCCCAGCGGGCGGATGTCCACCGGCTCGGCCGGCTGCGTGTGGGTCAGGGCCATGGCAGGACCCTCCGGTGTGGACCGGCCCGCGCGTCAGCGCGTGGCCGGGTGCGCCAGGTCGCGGATCGTCGTCGGGCCGGCATGACGCTCGACCTCGGCCACGAGCCCGCGGAACAGGCCCAGTGGCGCCAGCAGCTCCAGCACCACGAACATCGGGCCGACGAGCAGCCCGACCAGGTCGTCGGCGAAGGCCGGCTTGCGGCCCTCGTAGTAGTGGCCGACGAACTGGATGATCCAGCCGACGACGAAGAAGCCCACCCCCCAGGCCAGCCAGGACGCCGTGCTGCCGTCGCCGACCCGGTGCGCCAGCAGCATCAGCGCGCCGATGGCCAGCGTGGTGGCCAGCCCGATGCCCAGGCGTCCGCGCGTCAGGTACCACAGCGCGGCCAGTGCGAAGACCACCCAGGCCGGCGTCAGCGCCAGACCGGCCACCACGAAGGCCGGCTTGCTGAGCAGCACGCCGACCGCGAAGACGATCATCGGCACGCCGACGAAGTGGGTCACGATGTTGCGCCGGTCGCGGTGGTACTCGGCGTACTGCTGCAGCAGCGTGGTGGCGTTGCGGAAGGGCGAGGCCATGGCGGGCTCCTTGCGGCGGCGTGTCCTGCGGGGAATGCTAGCGCAGGCTCCTAGAATGCGGCGGCCAATTTCATCAGCTTGTCACCGGGGACGGCATGAGCATCAAGAGCGACCGCTGGATACGCCGCATGGCGGCCGAGCACGGGATGATCGAGCCCTTCGAGCCCGGCCAGGTCCGCCAGTCCGCCGACGGCCAGCGCATCGTCAGCTACGGCACCAGCAGCTATGGTTATGACATCCGCTGCGCGCGCGAGTTCAAGGTCTTCACCAACATCTACAGCACCGTGGTGGACCCGAAGAACTTCGACGAGCGCAGCTTCGTGGACATCGAGGCCGACGTCTGCATCGTCCCGCCGAACAGCTTCGCGCTGGCGCGCACGGTGGAGTATTTCCGCATCCCGCGCAACGTGCTCACGATCTGCCTGGGCAAGAGCACCTACGCGCGCTGCGGGATCATCGTCAACGTGACCCCCTTCGAGCCGGAGTGGGAGGGCTACGTGACGCTGGAGTTCAGCAACACGACGCCGCTGCCGGCCAAGATCTACGCCGGCGAGGGCTGCGCGCAGGTGCTGTTCTTCGAGAGCGACGAGGTCTGCGAGACCAGCTACAAGGACCGCGGCGGCAAGTACCAGGGCCAGCGCGGGGTGACGCTGCCCAAGGCGTAGCGGCGGCGGCGACCGCGCTGGCGCGGGTACTTGCCGCCGCGGCCTTCACGCACGGCACCAGCCGGCAGCGCATGGGCCGGTTCCGGCGCGGGGTGCGCAGCGCCCGCGTCGCCCGGTGCAACCCCGTCGACGCCGCAACCCCGTGAGGTCCGCGGCGGCCGTGCCCGCGCCCAGGCGCTAGACTGGCCTGCCGCAGCCAGCGTGCTGGGCACGGCCCCGCGCCCGTTGCCGCGCACACCGAAGTACCCGCCGCCCGATGAGCGCCGACTCCCCGCTGCGTGACCGCCTGCTTGCCGTGCTGGCCGCCGACGTGGCCGGCTACTCCCGGCTGATGGCGCTGGACGACCGCGCGACCGTGCTTGCGCTGGACCGGGCGCGCGAGGTCTTCCGCCAGCGCGTCGCGGCGCACGAGGGTCGTGTCGTGGACATGGCCGGCGACTCGGTGCTGGCCGTCTTCGGCACCGCCACGGCCGCCGTGCAGACGGCCATCGAGGTGCAGCAGGCGCTGGACGAGCTCGTCGCGGACCTGCCCGAGGAGCGCCGCATGCGCTTTCGCATCGGCGTGCATGTCGGCGACGTCATCGAGAAGGACGACCTCACGGTCTATGGCGACGGCGTCAACATCGCCGCGCGCCTGGAGGGCCTGGCGGTGCCCGGGGGCGTCGCGGTGTCGCAGGCAGTGCACGACATGGTCCTGCGCCGCGTGGAAGCGGTCTTCGACGACATCGGCCCGCAGCCGGTGAAGAATATCGCCGATCCGGTGCGCGCCTGGCGGCTGCGCCGGCCCGGGCAGCCGATCGCCGATGCGCCACCGTCGGCCGAGGCCGGCGCGGCCGGCGCGGCGCCACCGCTGGAGGCCGAGGCCCCGCCGGCCGGCAACCTGCCCGAGGTGCTGCCCGAACTGCTGGGCCGCGGCGGCGACCTCGAGGCGCTCGCCGCGCTCGTCGCCGCGCACCGCGTGGTCACCATCGTGGGCGCCGGCGGCATCGGCAAGACGCGGCTGGCACGCGCGGTCGCGCACGCGCTGCGCGGCGACTTCGCCGACGGCGCGTGGATGGTGGAACTGGCCCCCGTGGCCGACCCGGCGCTGCTGCCGGCGGCGGTGGCGCAGACGCTGGGTGTCGCGCTGGTCGGTCGCAGGGAGGCGCGCGACGCGGTGGCCGACGCGCTGCGCGGCCGCGAACTGCTGCTGGTGCTGGACAACTGCGAGCACCTGATCGACGCCGCCAGCGCCTTCGTCGAGGCCGTGGTCGCGCATGCGCCGCAGGTGCGCGTGCTGGCCACCAGCCAGGAGCTGCTCAAGGCCGGCGAGGAGCAGCTCTACCGCGTGGCGCCGCTGGCGCTGCCCGAGGTGGCCGATGCGCAGGCCGACCTGGACGCGGCCCGCGCCACCGGTGCGCTGCAGCTCTTCGAGCGTCGCGTGCAGGCGCTGCAGCCGGCCTTCGCGCTGGGCGCGGCCAACATTGCCGACGCGGTGGAGATCTGCCGCCGCCTGGACGGCCTGCCGCTGGCCATCGAGATGGCCGCTGCACGCGTGCCGCTGCTCGGCGTGGCCGGCGTGCGCCAGCGCCTGGCCGAGCGCTTCCGCATGCTGACCGGCGGCGCGCGCGCCGCGCTGCGCCGCCACCAGACGCTGCGCGAGACGCTGGACTGGAGCCACGGCCTGCTCGCGCCGGGCGAGTGCGCGGTCTTCCGCCGCGCCGGCGTCTTCGCGGGCGGCTTCTCGCTGGCCGCCGCGCAGCAGGCGCTGGCCGACCCGGAGGGCGGCGAGATCGACGAATGGGCGGTGCTGGAACACCTGGGTGCGCTGGTGGACAAGTCGCTCGTCGTCGCCGACCCCGGCGACCCGCCGCGCTACCGTCTGCTGGAGACTGCGCGCGCCTACGCCCTGGAGAAGCTGCGCGACGCCGGCGAGACGGACGCCACGCTGGCCGGCCACGCGCGCGCGATGCTGGCGCTGTTCGATGAGGTCACCGCGCAGCGCTGGACGCTGTCGCCCGATGCGATGCGCGAGCGCTGCCTGCCCGACCTGGAGAACCTGCGCGCGGCCCTGGACTGGTCGCAGGACCACGACGCGGCGCTGCAGGTGGCGCTGACCGGGGCCTCGGCCTGGATCTGGCCCGGCGCCGGCCAGCGCGTGGAGGGCGTGCGCCGCTGCAAGGCGGCGCTGGCCCGCGTCGATGCGACGACGCCGCCGGCGATGGAAGCGCGGCTGCAGTCGGCATTGCCGCTGGTCAGCTCCCCCCGCGCCGGAGCGGAGGAGCTGGCGGCAGCCGCACGTGCCGTGGCGCTGTACCGCGCCCTCGGCGATCGGGTTGGCGAATACCAGGCCCTGGTGCGGCAGGCGATGGGCGCGAACCAGAGCGGTCAGCCCGAGCTGATGATTGCCTTGATCGACGAGATGGCTGCCGTATTCGACCCGCGCTGGCCGCCGGGGGCGCGCTGGCACCTGCTGATGCTGCGTGCACTCGCGGCCCTGCACGGTGGCGCCTTCGGCGAGGCGGGGGCGCTGGGCCAGCAGGGCCTGGAGCTGGCGACCCAGACCGGCGACGCGTCGATGCGCCGCGCGGCGCTGTTCATGCTGGAGCAGGCGGCGGCGGCCGCGGGCCGCTTCGAGGAGGCGGCGGCGCGCGGGCGCGAACTGGTGTCGACGATCCGTCGCACGCCCTTCGCGGGGTCGCCTGCCACCGCGCTGGGCAACCTGAGCGCCGCGCTGACCGAGCTCGGTGAACTGGACGAGGCGCTGCGGACGGCGCGCGAGGCCGTGGGCATCCTGGCGCCGGTCGGCACGGCCTGGTACTGGCTGGACCCGATCGCACTGCTGGCCTGCAAGCGCGGGCGCTGGGCCGAGGCCGCGCGGGCACTGGGCCGCGCCGACGCCGCGAATGCCTGGCGCCAGGGCCGGCGCGAACCCAACGAGCAGCGTGCCCACGACCAGGCGCTGGCGATGCTGGCCGCCGCACTGCCGGCCGACGAGCTGCAGCGGCTGATGGCCGAGGGCGCCGCGCTCGGCGACGCGGAGGCGGCGCAGGCGGCGCTGGCGGACTGAACGCGGCCGCGCGCGAGGCGCAGCCGCCGATCGGCGGCCGCTCAGCCGTCGATCAAGGCCGGGTCCCAGGCGTGGACCTGCTGGCGCTGCTCGCCCAGCCCGGCGATGCCCAGCCGCATCACGTCCCCGGGCTTCAGGTAGACCGGCGTCGGCTTCGCACCCATGCCCACGCCCGGCGGCGTGCCGGTGGTGATCAGGTCGCCGGGCTCCAGCGTCATGAAGCGGCTCAGGTAGCTGACGAGCTGCGCGACGCCGAAGACCATCGTGCGCGTGCTGCCGCTCTGCCAGCGCCGGCCGTTGACGTCCAGCCACAGCTCCAGCCCTTGCGGGTCGGGCACCTCGTCGGCGGTCACCAGCCAGGGGCCGATGGGGCCGAAGGTGTCGCAGCCCTTGCCCTTGTCCCACTGGCCGCCGCGCTCGATCTGGTACTCGCGTTCCGACACGTCGTTGACGACGCAGTAGCCGGCCACGTGCGCCAGCGCCTGCGCCTCGCTGACGTAGCGTGCGCGCGTGCCGATGACGACGCCGAGCTCGACCTCCCAGTCGGTCTTCACCGAGCCCTGCGGCAGCACCACCGGGTGGTTGCAGCCGACCGCGCAGCTGTTGGCCTTCAGGAACACGATCGGCTCCTTGGGCACCGGCAGGCCGGACTCGGCGGCGTGGTCGGCATAGTTCAGGCCGATCGCGACGAACTTGCCCAGGCCCGACCAGGGCACGGCCAGCTCGCCCGGCTGCACGACGGGCAGGGTGCCCGGGTCCACGCTGGCCAGCGCGGCCAGCGCCGCCGGGGACAGCGTGGCCGGCGTGATGTCGGGCAGCAGCGGCGAGAGGTCGCGCAGCTGGCCCTGCTTGTCCAGCAGCGCGGGCTTCTCGTGGCCGCGGGGGCCGTGGCGCAGCAGCTTCATCGGGGGTGGGTCTCCTGGGCTGGGTGGTTCGTCGGGGACGGCGGCTACAGCGTCCAGCCGCCGTCGATGAGCTGCGTGGTGCCGGTCGTGAAGGCCGACTCGTCGCTGGCCAGGTAGACGGCCAGCGACGCGATCTCCTCGGCGGTGCCGAGCCGGCCCATGGGCTGGCGGGCGACGAAGGCGGCCTCCACCTGCGCCGGCGCCTGGCCGCTGCGCTCGGCCAGCGCGGCGATGCGCCCGCGCAGCGAGGGCGACTCCACGGTGCCCGGGCAGATGGCATTGCAGCGGATGCCGCGCGTGATGAAGTCCACCGCGACGCTTTTCGTGAGCCCGATCACCGCGGCCTTGCTGGTGCCGTAGACGAAGCGGTTGGGCGCGCCCTTGACGCTGCTCGCCGCCGAGGCGACGTTGATGATGGAGCCCCCGCCGCGCGCCAGCATGCCCGGCAGGAAGGCGCGCACGGTGCGGTACATCGAGCGCACGTTGAGGTCCATCGCGTAGGCCCATTCGTCCTCGGTGCAGTCGAGCACGCTGCCGTGGTGCACGAAGCCGGCGGCGTTGAACAGCACGTCCACCTGCGGATGGCGCGCCGCAGCGGCGGCGATGGCCGGTGCATCGAGCACGTCCAGCGGCTCGGTGACGGGTGCGGGGCCCGGCTGCGCCGCCGCGTCGGCGGCCAGCGCCTGCAGCAGCGCCGGCGCGACATCGGTCGCGATCACCGTCGCACCTTCGCGCGCGAAGGCCAGCGCCGTCGCGCGGCCGATGCCCTGGCCGGCGGCGGTGACGAAGGCGGTCTTGCCCTGCAGGCGCTGGCCCATGCGGTGATCCTTCAGTGGTTGTCCTTGGGCACGAAGGCACCGCGCCGGCCGCGCAGGAAGTCCAGGTCGGCGCCCTCGTCGGCCTGCAGCACGTGGTCGATGTACAGCTTCCAGTAGCCGCTGGCGAGCGGCGGTGCCGGCGGCTGCCAGGCGGCGCGGCGGCGCTCGAGTTCGGCGTCGTCCACGTGCAGGTGCAGGCGGCGTGCCGGCACGTCCAGCGTGATCAGGTCGCCGCTGCGCACCAGCGCCAGCGGCCCGCCGGCGGCCGCCTCGGGCACCACGTGCAGCACCACGGTGCCGTAGGCGGTGCCGCTCATGCGCGCGTCGCTGATGCGGACCATGTCGGTGATGCCCTTCTTCAGCACCTTCGGGGGCAGCGGCATGTTGCCGACCTCGGCCATGCCCGGGTAGCCCTTGGGGCCGCAGTTCTTCAGCACCAGCACGCAGGTCTCGTCCACGTCCAGCGCCTCGTCGTCGATGCGGGCATGGAAGTCGTCGCTGTCCTCGAAGACCACCGCGCGGCCGGTGTGCACCATCAGCGACGGCGTGGCCGCGCTGGGCTTGATGACCGCGCCGCGCGGCGCCAGGTTGCCTCGCAGCACCGCGATGCCGGCGCGCTCCTTGAACGGGGCGTCGAAGGGCCGGATGACGTCCGGGTTGTGGTTCGCCGCCTCGGCCAGGTTCTCCGCCACGGTGCGGCCGCTGACGGTGATGGCGTCGCGGTGCAGCAGCGGCGCGATCTGCTGCATCACCGCCGGCAGCCCGCCGGCGTAGCAGAAGTCCTCCATCAGGTACCGGCCGCTGGGCTGCAGGTTGACCAGGCAGGGCAGTTCGCTGCCCAGGCGCTCGAAGTCGTCGATGGCGAGCGGCACGCCCAGCCGCCCGGCGATCGCGATCAGGTGGATCACCGCATTCGTGCTGCCGCCGATGGCAGCCAGCGTGCGGATCGCATTCTCGAAGGCCTCGCGCGTGAGCACCTGCGAGATCGTCTGGTCCTCGTGCACCATCTGCACGATGCGCCGGCCGGCCAGGCGCGCGAGCACGTTGCGCCGCCCGTCCACCGCCGGGTAGGCGGCGTTGCCGGGCAGGCCGATGCCCAGCGCCTCGACCATGCAGGCCATCGTGCTGGCGGTGCCCATGGTCATGCAGTGGCCGTGGCTGCGGTGCATGCAGCTCTCGGCCTCGAAGAAGTCGGCCAGCTTCATCGTGCCGGCACGCACCTGCTCGCTCATCTGCCACACGCCGGTGCCCGAGCCGAGCTCCTGGCCGCGCCACTTGCCGCTGAGCATGGGCCCGCCGCTGACGCCGATGCTCGGCAGGCCGACGCTGGCGGCGCCCATCAGCAGGCTGGGCGTGGTCTTGTCGCAGCCGAAGAGCAGCACCACGCCGTCGATCGGGTTGCCGCGGATGGACTCCTCGACGTCCATGCTGGCCAGGTTTCGGTAGAGCATCGCGGTCGGGCGCAGCAGCGTCTCGCCCAGGCTCATGACCGGAAACTCGAGCGGAAAGCCGCCGGCCTCGTGCACGCCGATCTTGACCTGCTCGGCCAGCGTGCGGAAATGGCTGTTGCAGGGCGTCAGCTCGCTGAAGGTGTTGCAGATGCCGATGACCGGGCGGCCGTCGAACTGGTCGTGCGGCACGCCGCGGCCCTTGACCCAGCTGCGGTAGGCGAAGCCGTCGCGGTCCTGGCGGCCGAACCACTGCCGGCTGCGCAGCGTGCGCGGGTCGCGGCGCGGCCGGGACGGCGGGGCGGGCGGGTCGGTGTCGTCGCTCATCAGGTGCTGGCTTTCCCGGTTGGCGGGGCTGACGCGGTCGATGCTATGGTATGACGATAGACGGCCCGAGCGGGGGAACCCGGGGGCGTCGCGGGAGCCCGGCCATGCACTTCGACAAGCTCGTGCTGTACACGGACGACGACGGCCGCGCACGCTGGCGCGAGGAGGCGCTGCCGCTGGCGGAAGGCACGCCCGCGGCGCGGCTGTCGGCGCTGCTGCCCAGCGGCGGGCTGCAGCTGCGCATGAGCCCGGTGGGCTTTCGCAGCGAGTTCCACTGCACGACGACGCCGCAGTGGGTGTTCATCCTGCACGGCGCCATGGAGATCGGCCTGCAGGACGGCAGCTCGCGGGTGTTCCTGCCCGGCCAGCACTTCTACTCCGCCGACACGCTGCCGCCCGGTGCGCGCTTCGACCCCGCGGTGCACGGCCACTGGAGCCGCCAGGTCGGCAGCGAGCCGCTGGTCACCGCCTTCGTCCGCGCCTGAGCGAGGGGCCCGGTGCCGCCGCTGCGCAGCGTGCACGGCCAGGCGCTGGACCGCCTGGGCGGCGCCATCGTCGCCGGCCGCTGGCCGCCGGGCGCGACGCTGCCGCCGGAGCCGACGCTCGGCGAGGAACTCGGCGTCAGCCGCACCGTGGTGCGCGAGGCCGTCAAGTCGCTCGTGGCGCGCGGGCTGCTCAGCACCGGGCCCAAGGTCGGCACGCGCGTGCTGCCGCCCGGGCAGTGGAACTGGTTCGATCCCGAGGTCGTGCACTGGCACACGCGCAGCGGGCTCACGCGCGAGTTCCTGCGCGACCTGCAGGAGCTGCGTCGCGCCGTCGAGCCGGCGGCGGTGCGCCTGTCCGCCGAGCGCGCGACGGCCGCCGACCTGGCGGAGATCGAGGCCGCCTACGCCGGCATGCGCGCCGCGGTGGAGCAGGGCGGCGACTATGTCGGCCACGACCTGCGCTTCCACCAGGGCCTGCTGCGCGCCAGCCACAACCGCATGATGGTGCAGATGAGCCAGGCGCTGGGCGCGCTGCTGCGCACCAGCTTCGAGATCTCCACCGCGCGCCCGGACAGCGCGGCGCAGGCGCTGCCGCTGCACCGCGCGGTGCTGGACGCGGTGATCGCGCGCCGGCCGCAGCGCGCCGAGCGCGCGAGCCTGGCGCTGATCGACGGGGCGCGCGAGGACATCGAACAGGTGCTGGCCTCGGGGCGGCGCCTGCCGTCGCTGGCGCGGCCGGCCGCGCCGCTTGCGCCCCACCGATCCCCGAAGGGCCGCCCCCGCGCGGCCGTCAAGGAGCCCACGCCATGAAGATCCTGATCACCGGCGGTGCCGGCTTCGTCGGTGCGCGCCTGGCGCGCACGCTGCTGTCCGGCGGCACGCTGTCCGGCCGGCGCATCGAACGCCTGGTGCTGGCCGACCTCGCGGCGCCGCCACCGGACCTGCGCGACGACGCCCGCGTGGCCGCCCGCGTCGAGCCGCTGGCCGCGACCTGCGAGGCGCTGCGCGGCGAGGCCTACGACGGCGTGTTTCACCTCGCCTCCGCGGTCTCCGGCGAGTGCGAGACCGACTTCGATCTGGGCCTGCGCAGCAACCTGGACGGCACGCGCGCGCTGCTGGATGCGCTGCGCCAGCACGCGCAGCGCGGCGCGCCGCCGGCGCGGCTGGTCTTCTCGAGCTCGATCGCGGTCTTCGGGCCCGACCCCGCGCTGCCGCTGCCCGCGGTCGTGGGCGACGACACGATCCCGGCGCCGCAGACCAGCTACGGCACGCAGAAGCTGGTGTGCGAGCACCTGGTCGCCGACTACACGCGCAAGGGCTACGTGGACGGCCGCGCGGCGCGGCTGATGACGGTGACGGTGCGGCCCGGGCGGCCCAACGGCGCCGCCAGCTCCTTCTTCAGCGGCATCATCCGCGAGCCGCTGGCGGGGGAGCAAGCGGTCTGCCCGGTGGCGCCGGACGTGCGGCACCCGGTGTCGTCGCCGCAGCGCACGGTGCAGGGCCTGATCGCCGTCTACGAGGCCAGCCGCGAGGCCTTCGTCGGACGCAGCGCGCTGAACCTGCCGGCGCTCAACGTCAGCGTGCAGCAGATGCTGGATGCGCTGGAGGCGGTGGCCGGCCCGCGCGTGCGCGAGCGCGTGCGCTTCGAGCGCGACGAGCGCATCGCCGGCATCGTCGCCAACTGGCCGCGCGCGGTCAGCGCGCAGCGTGCCGCCGGGCTGGGCCTGCAGCCCGAGGAGCGCTTCGAGGACATCATCCGCCAGTACATCGCCGATCACGAAGGCACGCCGGCGCTCGCGGGGCTGCAGGCGTGAACCGCATCGACCTGCAGGACCGCGTGGCCGTCGTCACCGGCGGCGCGCAGGGCATCGGCCTGGCGATCGCCGAGCGGCTGCTGCGCTCGGGTGCGCGGGTGACCGTCTGGGACATCGACGCCGAGCGGCTGCGCCAGGCCTGCGAGGTCCTGGGCGCGCTGGGTCCGGTGCGCGGCGCGCAGGTCGACCTGACCGACGACGCCGCGGTGGCCGCCGCCACCGCCGAGGCCGAGGTGGCCGAGGGGCGCATCGACGTGCTGGTCAACAACGCCGGCATCACCGGCGGCAACGGCGCGACCTGGGAACTGGACCCCGCGACCTGGCGCCGCGTGCTCGAGGTCAACCTGGTCGGGCCGTACCTGGCCTGCCGGCACGTGGTGCCGGGCATGCTGGCGCGCGGCTGGGGGCGCGTCGTCAACGTCGCCTCGGTGGCGGGCAAGGAAGGCAACCCGAATGCCTCGCACTACAGCGCCAGCAAGGCCGGGCTGATCGCGCTGACCAAGTCGCTGGCCAAGGAGACCGCCACGCGCGGCGTGCTCGTCAATGCCGTCACGCCGGCGGCGGCGCGCACCGCGCTGTTCGCGCAGATGACGCGCGCGCACGTGGACTACATGCTGGGCAAGATCCCCATGGGCCGCTTCGCCGAGGTGCAGGAGATCGCCGCGATGGTCGCCTGGCTGGCCAGCGAGGACTGCTCGTTCTCCACCGGCGCGGTCTTCGACATCAGCGGCGGGCGCGCGACCTACTGAGCCGCCGGCCGTGGCGCCGCGCCGCCGCGACGGCGGCCGCGCTCTCCTCGACCAGCGCGGCGTTCTGCTGCGTGACCGGCGCCATCTGCGACACCGCCTCGCCGACGATGTCGCCGACGCGGCGGATCGCGCCGACGATC
>CAZUPH010000023.1:21478-30242 GCA_964621995.1 uncultured Rubrivivax sp.
GGTGTCTTCCGGCTGCGCGAACGCAGGGAGGGGGCTCGGGCGTGGCGGCCGGCCGGCGCTCGGTGCGCGGTGCCGCCGACCAGACCGCTGGCGACCTGGGCGACCAGCGTTTCGATCTCGACGAGGGTCAGCGTGCGGCGCAGATCGCCCTGGGGCAGGCGGCCGATGCCGGCGGTCGCCCCGGCGAAGGCCTTGCCGCCCAGCACCGGGGCCGGCCGCAGCGATACGCCGCCGAGCTCGACGACGTCGCAGACGGCGACGACGACGGCGACGACGACGGCGGGGCCCGCAGGCTCCGCGTGCAGACTCAGCACCAGCGAGCGCTGCGCTGCCAGCGGCTGGGCCCGTGCCATCAGTACGCCCGGCAGCGGCGGCGGCTCCAGGGGCTGCAGGCGCAGGGCGAGATCGCCGGACTCGATGCGCGAGAGGTCCAGCAGGTCGTCGACGAGCTGCCGCCTGTGCCGACCGGCGTCGTGCACCAGGCGCACGCGCCGCTGCGGGTCGGGGCTCGTGTCCCGCGGGTCCAGCAGCAGCAGCTCCGCCGGGCCCGGCACGCCGGGCTGCGGCCGCAGGCGCCCGGGCGCCGCTTCGCCCGCGTCGCCGGGCAGCACCTCGATCTCCGTCCGCGCCAGCGCTGGTCCCCCGTGCCGCAGGCGTTCCCAGGCCGGCGACCCGCGGTGCTGGACGTGCCGCCGCTTGGCCAGCCGGGTCTGCCGGTCGGTCTCGCACGCCTGCACCAGCCGCTGCTCGGACCGCACGCGCGCCGTGATGTCTTCGTGCGCGACGACGCCGTGCGCGTCGCCGCCCGCGACGTGCGTGCGGCGCACTCGCGGCTCGAACCAGCGCGGCATGTCCGGCGCGTGGCAGCGGCAGTCCGGTGTGTACTCCTCGCGCTGGCCGAGCCGCACGCTGCGGATGCCGGTGGCGGCCAGGCGCGGCGTGGGGTCGTCCGCCGGCTGCACCAGGTCGCAGTGCAGCGCGCTGCCCGCGGGTCCATCGTCCTCGACCGCCAGCAGGCCGCCATGGGCCTGCAGCAGCGTGCGCGGCAGCACGGGTGCCAGCGCCTGGGCTGCCGGCGGCATCTCGCCGGGCGGCCCGGCCAGCGCCTGCACGGTTTCGGGCAACGCGGGCAGGAGCGTGAAGCGCAGGTCCGGACCCGCCAGCGGGCTGGCGGCGACGTGCAGCAGCAGCTCGCCCGGCCCGCCCAGGCGCAGCAGCTGCAGCAGCACCAGACCCGGCAACCCTTCGTCGCCGATGCGGTCAGGCTCGAGCGAGGGGTCGAGGCGGTGCTGCACCGCAGGCCCGGCCGGGTGCCGCTCGCGGCACAGCGCGATGCAGCGGTCGACGAGCGCGACGAGCCTCGACGGCGCCCGGCGCCGGGCCTGGTCTGGGTGGGGCGTCGGGGACGGCCACAGCCTCGTCGATGACGACACCCACGGGGCGGGTCTTGCGCGACCGCGCCGCGACCGAGCCGCGGCCAGACCACAGTTTCCCTGGGGTCTCACCACGCAACGACAAGCATCCCCGCGCCCATCATGTCCCGCACGCCGGACGGTTATGCTGCGCATCCGGGTCCATGAACGCGTAGGCTCTCGTCCAGGGGCGCTGCCTGCGCTGCGGCCTCGTGGTCCCTTCGAGGCTGCGACCGTTCCGCGCGAGCATCGCGCTCCGCCCTCTGCCCGTCCCGCCCGCTCCGCCCGCTCCGTGCCCGAGGCCACGCCACTGTCCGCAACCCAGCCCCCCGACGCCGCGACCCTGCGCGACTTCGCGCTCCGGCAGGAACGCTTGCGCGACCAGGAGCGACGCGGCAGCGCCCGTGAGCTGCACGACGAGCCCGGCCACTTGCTCAAGGCCGCGCGGCTGCTCATGTCGCCGGCGCTGGAAGGTGCCCTGGCACGCGCGGCACTGATCGGCGCCTGCGTCGCCCGGGACGCCGGCCGGGAAGGTGGCCGGGAGGGCGGCCGGCGCCTGCGCCTGCGGCTGCCGCGCGCGTCGCTGCGGGTCGAGCAGACCGAGGACGCGCGCCAGGCGCCATCCGGGGCGCCGCGGACCCCTCCGGCCCCTGCGACCCCGGAGGGCGCGCCGTGAGCGAGATCCGCGTGCTGCTCGCCGACGACCACGCGATCATGCGCGAGGGGCTGCGCCGGCTGATCGCCGAGGAAGCCGGGATCCGCGTCGTCGGCGAGTTCGCCACCGGGACGGCGCTCATCGAAGCTGCCGGCTCGCTGGACGCAGACCTCGTGCTGATGGACCTGGACATGCCGGGGCCGGGCCCGGTCGAGACGCTGCGCGAGCTGCGTCGTCGTCAGCCGGGGTTGCGCGTGCTGGTGCTGACGATGCACAAGGAGCCGGCGATCGCCGCGCGCATGCTGCGCGCCGGGGCCGACGGCTACATCTGCAAGGACAACGCCTTCGCGACCATCGGCATGGTGCTGCGCCGCACGCATGCCGGCGGGCGCTTCGTCGACCCGGACCTCCTGGACGGCGTGCTGGCGATCATGGCCGGCCAGGCCGAGCCCGGCGTGCAGGACCTGCTGTCCGGCCGCGAGTTCTAGATCCTGCAGATGCTGGTCGCCGGGCGCGCGCAGAAGGCGATCGCGTCGGCGCTGAACATCAGCCCGAAGACCGTCAGCACCCACGAGGCGCGGCTGACGGAGAAGCTGGGCGTGGACAGCACCAGCGCGCTGGTGCAGCTGGCGATGCGCCGCGGCATCGGCCTGCCGCTGGCCGCCGCGCCCGCCCGAGCGGCCGACGACGACCCGGGACCGCGGCCTTAGCGCCGTCCCGCGCGTCGGCCTGCGCGCGTCGCCGGTGGCGCCCGCCGCCGGCGACATCCTGGCTCAGCCGATGCGCCCGAGCAGCAGGTACTCCATCAGCGCCTTCTGCACGTGCATGCGGTTCTCGGCCTCGTCCCAGACCACGCTCTGCGGGCCGTCGATGACCTCGGCGGTGACCTCCTCGCCGCGGTGGGCGGGCAGGCAGTGCATGAACAGCGCGTCGGGCTGCGCCACGGCCATCATGTCCTCGTCCACGCACCACTCGACGAAGGCCTTGCGGCGTTCCTCGTTCTCGGCCTCGTAGCCCATGCTGGTCCACACGTCGGTGGTCACCAGGTGCGCGTCGCGGCAGGCGTCCATCGGGTGGTCGAAGACCTTGTAGCAGGAGCGGTCGCGCACGCCGGCCACCGCCGGGTCCACCTCGTAGCCGCCGGGCGTGCTGACATGCACCGTGAAGCCCAGGACCTCGGCCGCCTGCAGCCAGGTGTTGGCCATGTTGTTGCCGTCGCCGACCCAGGCGACGACCTTGCCCTGGAGCGCGGCCAGCGGGTCGGCTCCGCCGCCGCGTGGACCGCGGTGCTCGATGTAGGTGAAGACGTCGGCCAGGATCTGGCAGGGGTGGTACTCGTTGGTCAGGCCGTTGATCACCGGCACCCGCGAGTGCGCCGCGAAGGCCTCCAGCTTGGCCTGCTCGTAGGTGCGGATCATCACCAGGTCCACCATGCGGCTGATCACGCGCGCGGTGTCCTCCACCGGCTCGGCGCGGCCGAGCTGGCTGTCGCCGGTGGTCAGGTTGACCACCGAGCCGCCCATCTGGTACATGCCGGCCTCGAAGCTCACGCGCGTGCGCGTGCTGGCCTTTTCGAAGATCATCGCCAGCGTGCGGTCGGCCAGCGGCTGGTACTTCTCGTAGTTCTTGAAGCGCGTCTTGATGATGCGCGCGCGCTCGAAGAGGTAGGCGTACTCCTCGGCGCGGAAGTCCTTGAACTGCAGGAAGTGGCGCATCAGCGAATGGCCCGGCTTCATGCCCGAATCATGCGGTCGTCATGCCCTCGTCAGGCCGGCTCGGTCAGGAAGGCGCGGACCAGCGGCGCGAGGAGGGCCACCAGCTGCCGCGCCTCGTCGGCCGAGATGACCAGCGGCGGCACGATGCGGATCACGCTGTCGGCGGTGACGCTGATCATCAGCCCGGCCTCGGCCGCGCGTGCGATCAGCACGCCGCAGGGCCGCGCCAGCTCCACGCCGATCATCAGCCCGGCGCCGCGGATCTCCTTGACGCCGCCGCTGGCCAGCTCGGCCGCGAGCGCCTGCTCGAGCCCGGTCTTGAGCAGCGCACCGACCTCGGCGGCATGCGCCAGCAGGCCATCCTCGACCATGATGCGCAGCGTCTCGACGCCGGCGCGCATGGCCAGCGGGTTGCCGCCGAAGGTGGTGCCGTGGTTGCCGGGGCCGAGCACGTCCACCGCCTTCGGGCCGCAGACCACCGCGCCCACGGGCACGCCCGAGCCCAGACCCTTGGCCAGCGGCATCACGTCGGGCTGGATGCCGGCCCACTGATGCGCGAACCACTTGCCGGTGCGGCCGATGCCGCACTGCACCTCGTCGAGCATCAGCAGCCAGCCGCGCTCGTCGCAGACGCGGCGCAGGCCCTGCAGGTAGTCCCAGCGCGCCGGGTTGACGCCACCTTCGCCCTGGATCGTTTCGAGAAACACCGCCACCACGTTGGGGTTCTCGCGCGCGACGCGCTCCACCGCCGCGAGGTCGTTCAGCGGGACGCGCACGAAGCCCTCGACCAGCGGCTCGAAGCCCTTGTGCACCTTCGGATTGCCGGTGGCCGACAGCGTGGCGATGCTGCGGCCGTGGAAGGCGCGCTCGTAGACGATGACCTCCGGCCGCGCGATGCCGCGGTCGTGGCCGTACTTGCGCGCGATCTTCAGCGCCGCCTCGTTGGCCTCCAGGCCCGAGTTGCAGAAGAACGCGCCCGCCAGGCCCGAGATCTCGCACAGCTTCGCGGCCAGCTGCTCCTGCAGCGGCACCTCGTAGTAGTTGCTGGTGTGGATCAGCTTGGCGACCTGGTCCTGCAGCGCCGGCACCAGCTTGGGGTGCGCGTGGCCCAGCGTATTGACCGCGATGCCGCCCAGGCCGTCCAGGTATTTGCGGCCCTGCGTGTCCCACAGCCAGCAGCCCTGGCCGTGCGACAGCGCGATCGGCAGCCGGCCGTAGGTGTTCAGCACATGCGGCATCGGGCGCGCTGGGGCGTGCGTCACGGCGGGCTCGGGGGCGTTCATCGCGTTCAGGTCCAGTCGTGGGCCGGGAAGGAAAAGACGGCAGGCGACGGGTCAACTTTGGCGCCGGCCGGCTGGCGTGGTGCATTCTACGGCGCGCCCTGCGCTGCCCCGCCGCAGGCCGGCGCCGTTGCTGCGACGCAGCAGCGACAGGGCACAATGCGCAGTGGTCAGGGCCGCGGAGCGCCGCTGCCCGGCCAGGAGACTCCACTTCCGCCTCGGTCGGCAGCGCACGCGCCGTATCGACACGACCCGCCGCGCCCCGCCGCCGATGACGCCCGCCAAGCCGCGCCAGTTCTACATCCAGGGCCTGACCCACGACGGGCGCACCTTCCGCCCCAGCGACTGGGCCGAGCGGCTGGCCGGCGCGATGTCCTCGTTCCGCCCCGGCGGCGTGGTCGCCGGGCCGGCCGCGCACATCGGCTATTCGCCGTACTGCGTGCCGCAGGTGGTGGGTGGCGTGAAGTGCGTGCTGGTCAGCGAGGCGCTGAAGGACATCGAGCCCATGGCCTGGGACTTCGTGATGAACTTCGCCCGCGACAACGGTCTGCCGGTGGGCGAGGTCTGCGTGCTGCCGGAGCAGCGCGGCTGAGGCAAGCGCAAAGCACGAAGGGCCCGCTGCTGCGGGCCCTTCGGGTGCACCGGAACGACCGGGGTCGATCAGGCGGCGAGCGACAGCGCCTTGACCTTGGCGGCCAGGCGGCTCTTCAGGCGCGCGGCCTTGTTCTTGTGGAAGATGCCCTTGTCGGCGACCGAGTCGATGACCTTCTGTGCCGTCTTGAAGCTGTCGGCGGCCTTGGCCTTGTCGCCACCGGCGACCACCTTCACGACATTCTTGACGACGGTGCGGAAGCGCGAGCGCAGCGAGGTGTTGTGCGCGTTGAGCTTGACGTCCTGGCGGGCGCGCTTGCGGCCCGAGGCGAGGCGGACGGTCTTCTTCTTGGCTTTGGACGAGGTGGCCATGCGGGTGGGAGCTGACTCGGGCGGTCGGTCGTGGGGTGCAAAGACCATCAAGTATAGCACGCGCGGCGATGCCGTCCACGGCCGGCGTGGGGCCGCTGCCTATAATCCGCCGCCTTCCGCCGCTGCGTGGCCCGAGACCCGGATCCATCCCCCGAGTGAACCTGTTCAAGGCCGCGTCCACCGTCTCCCTGCTGACCCTGCTGTCGCGCGTGACGGGCCTGGTGCGCGAGCAGCTCATCGCCGCCAGCTTCGGCGCCAGCGCGGCCACCGACGCCTTCAACGTCGCGTTCCGCATCCCGAACCTGTTCCGCCGCCTGTTCGCCGAGGGTGCGTTCTCGCAGGCCTTCGTGCCCCTCCTGGCCGCCACGCGGGCACAGCACGGCGACGAGGCCACGCGCGAGCTGCTCAATGCCGTGGCCACCGTGCTGGCCTGGGTGCTGCTGGCAGCCTGCGTGGTGGGCGTGGCCGGCGCGCCGCTGCTGGTGTGGGCGATCGGCTCCGGGCTCGAGCGCTTCGACACCGCGGTGCTGCTGACGCGCTGGATGTTCCCGTACATCGGCTTCATGTCCATGGTGGCGCTGGCCGCCGGCGTTCTGAACACCTGGAAGCGCTTCGCGGTGCCTGCAGCCACGCCGGTGCTGCTGAACCTGAGCGTCATCGGCGCCGCCTGGTGGGGCTCGCCTCGGCTGGCGGCCGCCGGCATCGACCCCATCCTGGCGCTGGCCGGCGGTGTGATGCTGGGCGGGCTGCTGCAGGCCGCCGTGCAGGTGCCGGCGCTGGCCAGGATCGGCATGCTGCCGCGGCTGGGGCTGGCGCCTTCGGCCATTGCGCGCGCCTGGCACCACCCGGGCGTGCACCGGGTGCTGCGGCAGATGGCGCCGGCGCTGCTGGGCGTGTCGGTGGCGCAGATCTCGCTGCTGATCAATACGCAGATCGCCTCGCACGTGGCGGTCGGCGCGGTGTCCTGGCTGACCTACGCCGACCGGCTGATGGAGTTTCCGACGGCGCTGCTGGGCGTGGCGCTGGGCGTGGTGCTGCTGCCGCAGCTGTCGGCGGCGCAGGCGCGCGGCGACGGCGGCGAATATTCCGGCATGCTGGACTGGGGCCTGCGCCTGGTGGTGCTGCTGGCGGTGCCCTGCGCGATCGCGCTGCTGGTATTTCCGCAGGCGCTGGTCGCGGTGCTGTACCACTATGGCGCCTTCAGCGCCGAGGACGTCGCGATGACGGTGCTGGCCCTGCGCGGCTATGGCGCCGGGCTGCTGGGGCTGGTGGCGGTGAAGGTGCTCGCACCGGCCTTCTACGCGCGCCAGGACATCCGCACGCCGGTGAAGATCGCCATCGGCGTGCTCGTCGCGACGCAGGCGATGAACCTCGTGCTGGTGCCCTGGCTGGGCCACGCCGGGCTGGCGCTGGCGATCGGCCTGGGTGCGCTGGTCAACGCCTCGCTGCTGCTGGCGGGCCTGCTGCGGCGCGGCGTCTACCGCCCGCAGCCGGGCTGGGGCGGCTTCTTCGCGCGTGTCGCGGCCGCCAACGTCGCGCTGGGCGCTGCGCTGGCCTGGGCGGCAGTCCGCGTGGACTGGATCGCGCTGCAGACCCAGTGGGGCCGCCGCGCCGCCGCGGTGGCGCTGGTGCTGGGCGGCGTGGCGCTGCTGTACTTTGCCGTGCTGGCCGCCTGCGGCCTGCGCCCGCGCCATCTGCTGCGCCGCGCCTGACCTACACTGCGCCCGCGATGCCCGGACCCCTGGATCTCCAAGCCCCGACAGCGGCGGCCTACTTCGCCGCGCTGGTCGCCGACGACGCCGACTTCCCGCTGCTCGAAGCGGCGATCGCGGTCGGCCAGGACGCGGACCCGGCGCTGGACGTGCAGGGCGTGCTGGTGCAGGTGGATGCGTTGGCGGCGCGCCTGGTGCGCCGCATCCCCGCCGACGCCGCGCCGCTGGCGCGGCTGCGGCTGCTCAACCGCTACTTCTTCGGCGAGCTCGGCTTCGCCGGCAACGTGAACCACTACGAGGACCCGCGCAACAGCTACCTGCACGAGGTGCTTCGGACACGACGCGGCATCCCGATCACGCTGGCGCTGCTGTACGTGGAGCTGGCCACGCGCGCCGGGCTCGTGGCGCATGGCGTGTCCTTCCCGGGGCACTTCCTGGTCAAGCTGCGGCTGCCGGCCGGCGAGGTGGTCGTCGACCCGTTCAGCGGCCGCTCGCTCTCGCGCGAGGACCTGGTCGAGCGCCTGGCGCCCTGGCGGCAGGCCTTCGGCGGCGAGGTCGAGCCGCCGCTGGCGCCACTGCTGCGCGCCGCGACCGCGCGCGAGACGCTGGCGCGCGTGCTGCGCAACCTGAAGACCATCCACCGCGCGGGCGGCCAGCGCGAGCGGCTGGCCGCCGTGCTGCAGCGGCTGGTCGCCGTGCTGCCGCGCGCCTGGGAGGAACACCGCGACCTGGCCTGGGTGCTGGCCGAGCTCGGCCGCGACGAGGAGGCCCGCGCCGCCGGCGCGCTGTACCTGCAGCACCGCCCCGGCGCCGCCGACGCCGCCGCGCTGCGCGAGCGGCTGCAGGCCGGACCGCGCCTGCACTGAACATGCGACAGATCCCGCTGGCCATAGGCCCCGACTCGCAGCCGAGTTTCGACAACTTCGTCGCCGGCGCCAACCGCGCCGCGCTGGCCCACCTGCGCGACCAGCCCCACCGGCAGCCCGGCGGTGCGCCGCCGGTCTACCTGTGGGGGCCCGCGGGCAGC
>CAZUPH010000024.1:0-29345 GCA_964621995.1 uncultured Rubrivivax sp.
CGGGCAGCCGGTGGCCGGCGCCGACCGCACGCTGGCGCTGCAGCCGGCGGACGCGCCGCCGCCGGCCGAGGTCGCCGCGCGCTTCCCGCATGTGCGCGGCGGTGTGCTGCTCGAGCTGGCCGAGGCCGACCGCGGCGCGCTGCCGGAACTGCTGCGCGGCCAGCTGCTGCTGGTGCAGGAGGACGCCGCCGGCCGCGTGCAGCGCGCCACCGCGACCCAGCACCCGGGCGCGCTGGACCGGCTCTATGCCGCCGCCGGGCAGGCGCGGCTCGGGGCCGTCGTCGGCGGCGGGCGCACCGCCTTCGCGCTGTGGGCACCGACCGCCACCGCGGTGTCGCTGTGCCTGTACCCGGACGCCCGCGGCGCCGCCGCCGAGCTGCTGCCGATGGCGCGCGACGCGCAGACCGGCGTGTGGCGGCTCGAGCGCGCCGGCGACCTCTCGGGCCGCACCTACAACCACCTCGTCGACGTGCACCAGCGCCCGGCCGGCCTGGTGCGCCACCGCGTCGGCGACCCCTATGCGCTGAGCCTGACGGCGGACTCGCGGCGCAGCGCGGTCGTCGACCTCGACGCGCCGGCGCTCAAGCCCGCCGGCTGGGATGCCACGCCGCGGCCGGCGCCGCGGCCGCACAACACCGACCTCGTCATCTACGAGCTGCACGTGCGCGACTTCTCGGCCGGCGACCGCACGGTCGCCGCGGCGCACCGCGGCCGCTACGGCGCCTTCACCGAGACCGCCAGCGACGGCATGCGCCACCTCGCCGCGATGGCCGCGGCCGGCCTCACCGACGTGCACCTGCTGCCGGTGTTCGACCTCGCCACCGTGCCCGAGACCGGCTGCCTGACGCCGGCGATCCCCGACGCGCCGCCGGACAGCGAGCGCCAGCAGGCCGCGGTGGCCGCCGTCAAGGAACGCGACTGCTTCAACTGGGGCTACGACCCGCTGTTCTTCAACGCGCCGGAGGGCAGCTACGCCAGCGACGCCGACGACCCCGCGGTGCGCGTGCGCGAGTTCCGCGCCATGGTCCAGGCGCTGCACCGGCTGGGCCTGCGCGTGGGCATGGACGTGGTCTACAACCACACCAGCGCCTCGGGGCTGCACGCCAACTCGGTGCTCGACCGCATCGTGCCCGGCTACTACCAGCGGCTGGACGCCGACGGCCGCGTCGAGACCAGCACCTGCTGCGACAACACGGCCACCGAGCACCTGATGATGGCCAAGCTGATGATCGACTCGGCCGTGGTCTGGGCGCGCGAACACCGCATCGACAGCTTTCGCTTCGACCTGATGGGCCACCAGCCGCGCGAGGCCATGCTGCGGCTGCAGCAGGCGGTGGACGCCGCCGCCGGCCGGCGCGTGCAGCTCATCGGCGAGGGCTGGAACTTCGGCGAGGTCGCCAACGGCGCGCGCTTCCGCCAGGCCATCCAGGGCGAGCTGGCCGGCACCGGCATCGCCACCTTCAGCGACCGCGGCCGCGACGCGCTGCGCGGCGGCGGCTGCTGCGACGGCCCGCAGGAGGTGCTGCGCCGGCAGGGCTGGCTCAACGGCCTGCACCACGACCGCAACGAGCACGCCGCGGCGGCCGGCGCCGGCACGCGCGAGGAACTGCTGCGCACGGCCGACCTGGTGCGCCTGGCGCTGGCCGGCACGCTGCGCGAGCTGCCGCTGACCACGCACGACGGCAGCGTGCGGCGCGGCGCCGAGATCGACTATGCCGGCGGCCCCGCCGGCTATGCCGCCGAGCCCGGCGAGGTCGTCAACTACGTGGAGAACCACGACAACCCGACGCTGTTCGACATCCACGTGATGAAGCTGCCGCGCGCGACCTCGCGCGAGGACCGCGCGCGCGTGCAGGTGCTGGGCATCGCGACCACGGCCTTCAGCCAGGGCGTGGCCTACTTCCACGCCGGCATCGAGATCCTGCGCAGCAAGAGCCTGGACCGCAACAGCTACGACAGCGGCGACTGGTTCAACCGCATCGACTGGACGCTCTCCGACAACGGCTTCGGCAGCGGGCTGCCGCTGCAGTCGGAGAACGGCGCCGCCTGGCCGGTGATGCGGCCGCTGCTGGCCGACGCGGCGGCGATCCGGCCGACGCCGGCGCAGATCCGCTTCACGCGCAACGCCTTCCTGGACCTGCTGCGCATCCGCGCCAGCACCACGCTGCTGCGCCTGCCCAGCGCGGCCGAGATCGCGCAGCGGCTGCGCTTCCACAACACCGGCCCGGCCCAGGACCCGACCGTGATCGTCGGCCACCTCGACGGCCGCGGCCTGGCCGGCGCGCGCTTCGACGAGCTGCTTTATGCGATCAACGTCGCGAACGAGACGAAGACCCTGGCGCTGCCGGCGCTGGCCGGGCGGCCGCTGGTGCTGCACCCGGTGCACCGCGCCCCCGGCGCCGCCGACCCGAGGCCGGCGCTGCAGGCGCGCTGGGACGCCGCCAGCGGCACGCTGACGGTGCCGCCGCGCACCGCGCTGGTCTACGTGCTCGGCGGCAGCTGAGCGTCGGCGCGCGCGGCCGGCAGCGCCACCGTGAAGACCGAGCCTTCGCCCAGGTGGCTGTGCGCGGCGATGCGCCCGCCCATCAGCTGCACCAGCGCGCGCGTCACCGACAGCCCGATGCCCGCACCCTCGACGCCGCCGCGCGCCTGGCGCCCGCGCTGGAAGGGCTCGAAGACCAGCGGCAGCTCGTCCTCGGCGATGCCGACGCCGGTGTCGGCGACGCTGAGCAGCGTCTCGCCGTCGGCGCCGTCGGCCAGGCGCAGCTCGACACGCCCGCCCGGCCGGTTGTACTTGATGGCATTGGACAGCAGGTTCAGCAGCACCTGGCGCAGCCGCGTGCGGTCGGCCCGCACGACCAGCGCGTCGCCGCCCTCGGCCAGCGCCAGCGCCACCTGCGCCTTGTCGGCGCTGTCGCGCACCATCTCCAGGGCCTGCGCCGCCAGCGCACGCAGCGGCACCGGCTCGGGCTGCAGCGTCATGCCGCCGGACTCGATGCGCGTCAGGTCCAGCAGGTCGCCGATCATGTGCAGCAGGTGCTCGCCGGCGTCGCGGATCATCGCCAGCCGGCGCCGCTGGCCCTCGGCCGGCGGCTCGCTGCGGTCGATCTCCATCAGCTGCGCGAAGCCCAGCACCGCATTCAGCGGCGTGCGCAGTTCGTGGCTCATGCGCGAGAGGAAGTCGGTCTTGGCGCGGTTGGCGGCCTCGGCCACCGCGGCGTCGCGGCGCGCCTGCTCGAGCTCGCGGCGCTCGGTCACGTCCTCGAGGTAGCCGTACCAGACCAGGCGGCCGTCGGCCAGCTTCTCCGGCATCGCGTTGCCCAGCATCCAGCGCATCTGGCCGTCGGCGCGGCGGGCCCGGAACTCGCAGCGCCACTCGGTCAGGTGCTCGGCCGAGGCCTTCAGCGCCTGCGCCATCAGCCTGCGGTCCTCGACCTCGATGAGGTCCCAGACCTGCTCGATGTCCTCCAGCGCCGCCTCCACCGGCAGCCCGAAGAGGTACTGCCCGCGTTCGCTGACGTAGGTCAGCCGCCCCTTGCGGCCGGGCAGCATCTCGAACTGGTAGAGCATGCCGCTGACCTGCCCGGCGATGCGCTCCAGCCGGCGCGTCACCTCCGATGCCGCGCGCGCCATCGCGCGCCGCTCGGTCACGTCGGTCTGCGTGCCGACCATGCGCCGCGGCCGCCCGTCGGCATGGCGCTCGACGATGCGCCCGCGCTCCATCAGCCAGCGCCAGCTGCCGTCGGCGGCGCGGGCGCGGTACACATGCTCGTAGATCTCCTGCTCGCCGCGTTCGTGGCGCAGGTAGGCCTCGTGGTTGGCGGCGCGGTCCTCGGGGTGGATCAGCGCATTCCAGTCGTCCTGCGTGTCGCCCGGCTCGCCCGGCGCATAGCCCAGCTGGCGCAGGCCCTCGGCGATGTCGCCCAGGCGGTCGCTGTCCAGGTCCCATTCCCAGACGAAGGTGTCGGCGCCGGCCAGCGCCGCGCGCACCAGCGCCATGTGGCCGGCGTCCGGCGGCGCCGCGCAGGCGCGCAGCAGCGCCCCCAGCGCCGGCATCAGCGGGTCGAGCTCGTCGCGCAGCCGGGCGACGTCCCCCCCGGCCGGCGCCTGCACGAGCAGCCGGCCGACGACGCCGCCCAGATGCGACACCTCGATCGCTGCGGCCCCTGCGGCCCCGTCCGGCACGGCGGCGGCCCACAGCACGCCGCCGCGCTCGTCCAGCGCCTGCACGCCGAAGCGGCGGCCCAGCAGCGGCTGCAGCGCCTTCAGCAGGCGCTGCAGCGCGTGGCGCGGGTCGCCGCGCTCGACCTGGTCGAGCAGCGCATCGTGGGCGATGCGCCACAGGCGCGCGGCGAGGTCGGCACCCGCCGCCGCGGCGGGGGGCGCCGGCTCAGTGCCCGGCACCCGCTCGCTCGCCGGCCTTCAGCCGGTAGGCGGTGCCGCAGTACGGGCAGCGCCCCTCGCCGGTGGTGGCGACGTCGATGTAGACCTTCGGGTGGCCGCTCCACAGCGGCATGCGCGGGTGCGGGCAGTGGGTCACGCCGGGACCGAGCAGTTCGCTGGCGGCCAGCTCGACGACGGCCTTCGGGGCGGTGGCGGCCTGGGATTCGCTCATGGGGTGCTTTCGGGGTGCGCTCAGACCGGGCTCAGCCACTCGGCATATTTCGGGTTGCGCCCGTAGACGATGTCGAAGAAGGCGCTCTGGATCTTCTCGGTGATCGGCCCGCGGCTGCCGCTGCCCAGCTCGATGCGGTCCAGCTCGCGGATCGGCGTCACCTCGGCCGCGGTGCCGGTGAAGAAGGCCTCGTCGCAGATGTAGACTTCGTCGCGCGTGATGCGCTTCTCCACCAGCGGCAGGCCCAGGTCCTTGCAGATGTGGAAGATGGTGTTGCGCGTGATGCCGTTGAGCGCGCCGGCGCTGAGGTCGGGCGTGTAGACCGTGCCGCCCTTGATGACGAAGAGGTTCTCGCCCGCGCCTTCGCTGACGAAGCCGCTGGCGTCGAGCAGCATCGCCTCGTCGTAGCCTTCCTCCGTGGCCTCCATGTTGGCCAGGATGCTGTTGGTGTAGTTGCTCACCGCCTTGGCCTGCGTCATCGTGATGTTGACGTGGTGGCGCGTGTAGCTGCTGGTCTTGACGCGGATGCCACGCTTCAGGCCCTCCTCGCCCAGGTAGGCGCCCCAGGGCCAGGCCGCCACCATCAGGTGGATCGTGTTGCCCTTGGGGCTGACGCCCAGCTTCTCGCTGCCGATCCAGGTCAGCGGGCGCAGGTAGCAGCTCTCGAGCTTGTTGGCGCGCACGACCTCGCGCTGCGCGTCCATCACCTGCTGCGGGGTGAACGGAATCTTCATGCGCAGGATCTTCGCGCTGTTGAACAGGCGCTCGGTGTGCTCCTGCAGCCGGAAGATGGCCGTGCCCTGCGCCGTCTTGTACGCCCGCACGCCCTCGAAGGCGCCGCAGCCGTAGTGCAGCGTGTGCGTCAGCACGTGGATCTTGGCATCGCGCCAGTCGACGAGCGTGCCGTCCATCCAGATCTTGCCGTCGCGGTCGGACATCGACATGGGAGCTCCTTGGGGTGTGGGCAGGCCGCGCACCGGCGGGCGCGGGCAGGAAAGTGCGGAATTCTAGGGCGCCGCCCTCAGGCCTCCAGTGCCGCGCGCGTGAGCTTCCACGCGCAGACGCGGCCGCCGTGCAGCTCCACGCGCACCTCGTCGCCGGCGGCGTCGGCCCAGGCCCAGGTCTCCGGGTCGTCGCCGACCTTGCGCCCCAGGCTGCCGGTCAGCGCCAGCACCTGCGGCAGGCGCAGGCCCGCCTGCAGCTTCGCGTTCAACATCACGGCATTCGGCACCGAGCCCACCGGCCGCCCCGCGGCGCGCTGCAGCGCGCGCAGCGAGCGGCTGAACTGCAGCAGCAGCCAGAAGACGATGACGGTGAGCGCCAGCACCAGGCCCTGCCAGCCGTACGAGAGCCAGCCGCCGACGACGGCCGCCAGCGCCAGCGCCCAGCCGGCCCAGGGGTTCATGCCTTGCGGCGGCCGCGCCGCACGCTGGCCGACAATGAGGGCGATGGAAGGTCTGCGCACATGGGTGATCAATCTGGACCGGGCGCCGGAGCGGCTGGCGCGCATCCGCGCCCAGCTCGACCGCCTGGGGCTGCCGTTCACGCGGCTGCCGGCGGTGGACGCCCGTGCGCTGACGCCGCCGCAGCGCGCGGCGCTGGACGAACCCGGCTACCGCCGCCGCCACGGCATGAGCCCGGTGCCCGGCGAGCTGGGATGTTACCTGTCGCACGTGGAGGTCATGCGCGCCTTCCTGGCCGGCGACGCCGGCTTCGCGCTGGTGCTGGAGGACGACGTGCTGCTGCACGACACGCTCCCCGCGGTGCTGCAGGGCCTGATGCGGCATGCCGACCGCTGGGACGCGGTCAAGCTCTCGGCCGTGCACTCGGGCACGCCGGTGCCCTACCTGGAGGTGGCGCCGGGCCACCGGCTGGCGGTGATGCTGTCCAAGTGCACCGGCTCCAGCGCCTACCTGATGAACCGGCGCGCGGCCACGGCCTGGCTGCACGAACCCGGCGGGCTGCTGCCGATGCAGCTGCCCTACGACCACGCCTTCGACCAGGGCTGGCGCTTCGGCCTCAAGTTCCGCCTCGTCACGCCCACGCCCTGCGGCCACGACGAGCAGATCGCCAGCACGATCACCGCGCCGCCGGGCACGACGCGCAAGTTTCCCTGGCCGCAGCGGCTGCCGGCCTACGCCTGGCGCGCCGGCAACGAAATGCGGCGCGTCGCCTACGGGCTGCGCGAGGCGCTGCGCGAGAAGCTCGCCGGCGGCGCCGTCAGCTGAGCACCACGTCGCGCTCGCGGCGGCCGACGCGGCCGCTGCGCAGCGCGTCGGCCCAGTCGCCGCGGCCGTGGCTCTCGGCCCGGCGGGCGGCGGCCTTCCAGTCGTAGGCGACCGCGCGCAGGTCCACGCGCCAGCCGCTGCCCGCGGGCTCGATCACCGCATAGCGGGCATGCGGCGTGCCGTTCTCGACGACATGCGGGTGCGGGTGCTCGTCGTCGTAGGCCGGCAGGCCCACGCTGCCCGGGTTGACGATGCGCAGCCCGCCGGGCCCTCGACCCCGCAGCAGGCGGTCGCGCGGCAGGTGGGTGTGGCCGCACAGCAGCAGCGTCAGCGGCGCGCCGGCCGCCGCGGCCGGCAAGGCCTGCAGCCGGGCCGCGACCTCGTCGTCGCCCGCCGCGCGCAGGCCCTCGGGCGTGACGGTCTCGAGCAGGTAGACGAGGTCGCTGTCCGGCGTGCCGTGCACGCAGTGCAGCCCCGGCGCGGCGTCCATCGCCTTGGGCAGCGCGGCCAGCCAGTCGCGGTGCCGCGGCGCCAGCCGCTCGGCGGTGTGGCGGTCGGTGGCCGACATCCGCTCGCGCGCCGGGCCCAGCACCTGGCGCTCGTGGTTGCCGGCGATGGCCGGCCAGCCGCGCGCCAGCAGCCAGTCGGCCGTCTCGGCCGGCCACAGCGGCCCGCTGACGATGTCCCCCAGGTTCAGCCAGCGCTGCACGCCCTGCGCATCGCCGTCGGCCACGACGGCCTGCAGCGCCGGCAGGTTGCCGTGGATGTCCGAAACGACCCCGGTCTTCACGGCCGCTCAGGGTGTGCGCGCGGCCTCGATCTCGGCGCGCAGCCCCGGCGGCAGGCGGTTGAGCAGGAAACGCACCGCCAGCGGGATCAGCACCAGGTCGTCGGCCAGCCCCAGCACCGGGATCAGGTCGGGCACCAGGTCGGCGGGCCAGACGAGGTACAGCGCCAGCAGCGCCACCGCCGGCTTCAGCCAGCGCGGCGCGCCAGGGTGGCGCAGCGCGCGCCACAGCACGCGGGCGTCGCCGCGGACCAGCGTCCACAGCAGGGACAGGCGCTTGAGCATGGCGGGCACTCCTCGGGCGGCAGACCCGGAACCAGTTGGGGGCGGGTCGGCGTCCTGCAAGCCTCGCCGCCGCAGGCGGGCTCGGCGGACGGCTCGGCGCAAGACTCAGCGGATGAAGTAGCCCGAGACGCGCCACGGGCCGTCCGCGTCGCGCATCGCCGTCACGGTCTCCACCGCGGCGGCCTTGTGCTCGAAGCGCGTGCGGTACTGCACGACGACATATTCGCCGTCGGGTGCGCCGGGCAAGGTGCGCGTGAACTGCGCGCCCGCCACCTCGCGCTGCTGCACCGCGCCCAGCGCCCCGCGCGTGCCGCGCGCCGCCCGCTCCCAGCCGGCACGCGGCACCGCGTTGCGGAACAGCGCGGCGGCGGCGTCCCAGGTGGCGCCGTAGTCGGCGACGTCCAGCACGGCCAGCCAGGCCTCGGCGGCGGCGCGGGCCGCGGCCACGGCGTCGGCCTCGGTGCCCGCCCAGGCTGCCGGCACGGCGGTGACGCCGAGCGCCGCGATGAAGTCCCGTCGGATCATGGCGACCTGTCCTCCAAGCAGGGTGGCGCAAGCTGCGCGACGCGATAACGATAGCCCGCCGTCGCCCGCCGGGCCAGCAGGGGCCGCCGGGCCCCAGTCGCCCTGGGGGCAAGCCCGCGACCCCGGCGCGGCACGGCGGCGCGCGCTGCGCCTACATCAGCGGCGGCATGCGCACGCCGAACATGCCCAGCAGCAGGTAGTCCAGCGCGCTGAAGCACAGCAGGATCGCGACAGCGGAGGCCACGCCCGCGGCCAGGCTGCGCCAGCGGCCCACGCCATGCAGCATGCGGAACGCACCCCAGCAGGCGACGCACCAGCCGGCTATCGCCAGCAGCCGCACCCACACCAGCGCACCGTAGGCCCAGGCCAGCCCGGGTGCCGCGGCCAGGAAGCGGCGCGCCTCGTCGGGGTGGTTGGCGAAATACAGCGGGTCGAGGCGCGTGGCGTCGATCAGCGCGGGGTCGTAGGCCCGCACGATGCCCTCGCCGGCGAGGTGCACCAGCAGCAGCGCCAGGTACAGCGGGCTCGCCAGGTAAAGGTAGGCCGCGAAGGTCGCGGCGAATGCTGCCCGCCCGCGCAGGAGCCGGAACAGGCCGTGGATGATGGCGGCCGCCGCCACCAGCGCGACCAGCTTGAACGCCCCCATGCTCGCGGCATGCGACAGGAAGTCCTGGTCCCGCGCCAGCCGAGGGATCTGCAGCACGAAGCCGATGGCCACCGTCAGCCCGACGAAGACCAGCGCATGCGTCAGGTCGCCGCGCGCCGCCTCGACCCACTGCACGATGGCCGTCTTCGGGCCGACCAGGAGCCGGCCCAGCTCCGGCAGGTCGCGCGGCAGCGCGCGCAGCACGCGGTCCAGCAGGTCCTTCACGGTGCCTCCCGCCCCGGCGCCGCGCCGCGGCCTGCGTCTCAGGGATGCCGGCGCCGGATCTCGGCCACGGCACGGTCGATCATCGCCTGCAGGACCGCCTCGTCCACGTCGGCCAGCCGCTTGACGTACAGGCAGCTCTTGCCGACCTTGTGGCGGCCCAGCCGCGCCAGCTGCGGCGCCAGCCCGTCGAAGCCGGCCATCAGGTAGATGCTGAGGTCGCCCTTGCGCGGCGAGAAGCCGACCTCGCACCACTCGCCTTCGTGGCCCGAGGCGTAGCGGTAGCGGTAGCTGCCGAAGCCGACGATGCTGCTGCCCCACAGGCGCGCCGGCGCGCCGGTGGCCTGCGACATCATCGCGGCGAGCCGCTCGCAGTCGGCGCGGCGCAGCGGGTCGGCGATCGCGGCGACGAATGCGGCCGGCTCCTCGGCCGTCGGTCTCGTCTTCAACCCGGCCATGACGCGGCTGGGGCCGGCGCGCGCAGCATCAGCTCAGCGGCCATGCGCGGAACCATTGCAGGAAGGCCAGCCATGCCGAACTGTACGGCGTGACCCCGTACAGCAGGAAGAGCCCGACGACCACCACGGCATAAGCCGCAAAACCGCGCCGCCCCGGCGCCGCCGCCGGCAGCGTGCGCCACAGCACTGCCAGCACGGCGGCGACGATCACGAAGGCCGGCAGCTGGCTGACGAAGAAGGGCGCCTGCGGTGCCACGTGGAAAACCATCGGCCGCGCCGTCACCGGGTCCAGCAGCGAGAGGCGTGCAGGCCATGTAGCGGGCATGCAGCGGCATCACGCGGCGCCAGCGCCAGCCCTGCGCCAGCGCGGCAGCGAAGACCCCCGTCATCAGCTGCGGCAGGTAGAAGCCGTAGCCATGCGCCGCGAAGTCCGCCGCGTCCATGCGGCTGACGCGGTGGTGCGAGAGCAGCAGGCTGGAGACGACGAAGGCGGCGCCGACCGCCACCGCGGCCCGCCCCAGGGCCCGGTGCTGCCGCATGCGCCGCGCCCGCACCAGCAGCGCCAGCGCGGACCGTGCGGTGGGGGTCGTCGCGGGTGCCGCGCCGGGAACACGCCGCATCAGGCCGCACCGCTTCCGTCGGCCGCACCGGCTCAGCCGGCCAGCAGGCCCGCGGCCCAGGCGACGCCGATGGCCATCTGCACCGCGAAGGCCGCGAAGCGCAGCGTCACCGCCGCTGCGCTGACCGAGGCCAGGTGGATCAGCGACTGCACGATGCGCGCGCCCAGCAGCACCAGGGCCAGCGGGTCGGTGACCGCAGTGCGCTCGGTGACCAGCGCCACCAGCATCAGGCCGCCGAAGATCGGCAGCCCCTCCAGGCCGTTGGCATGCGCACGCGCCAGCCGCTGCATGAACGGCGACAGGTTGGCGTTGTCCGGCACGAAGCCGTTGGCGGGGACCTCCTTCGTCAGCACCAGCTTGGCGCGGATGATCTCCATCAGCACCAGCAGGGCCAGGGTCCAGGCGATGAATCCGGTCAGCGCGAGGGCGGTCGGTGTGCTCATGCACGGGCTCCTGCAAGGCGGCGGCGCGGCACGCCGCCCGGCTTCACTTCTTCTTCTGCGGCGTGCGGATGATCGTGCGCTGGAACCAGGCCTCGTGCATGCGGGTGAGGAACTGCGCGTTGATCGGGTAGCCGGAGCGGTCGCCGATCACCGACTCGCTGCCGCAGCGCGGGCACAGCGCGGTGCCGCCGGCGGCGGCGTCGGGGTCGTCGAAGTTGCTGGCGTCCAGCCCGCCCCAGGCGACGATCTCCGAAGGCGGGAAGGTCTGCACGCAGTAGAAGCAGCCGCACAGCGAACTCGCCTCGACCTCGGCGCGGTTGTTGGCGGTGTGGCGGTGCGGGGCCAGCAGATCATCGACCATGGACGGCTCGCTTGTGCGGTGGGACGGTTGTGCCGGGCGGCCCGCGCAGCATAAGGCGCACGGCGTGCGCGCATCAAACCCCCGGACCGGGGCCGCGGCCCGGCGCCTTGGCGTAGCAGACGCTGGTCGGGTCGTCGCGGTAGGGCCCGAAGGCCGGGATGCGGGCATACCCGCAGCGTTCGTACAGCCGCATCGCCGGCTGCTGCCGGCAGCCCGTCTCCAGCACCAGCCGCGTGAAGCCGGCAGCGGCGGCATGGGCCTCCAGGCGCGCCAGCAGCGCCTGCGCGACGCCGGCCCGGCGCGCCGCGCGCGTGACGAACAGGCGGCGGAGCTCGGTCGTGTGCGCGTCGATCGGCCGGTGCGCCCCCATGCCCACCGGCACGCCCTGCCACCAGGCCAGCAGGTAGCAGCCCCGCGGCGGCGTCGGCGCATTCGTCGGCGGCGGCGCCGCCGGGTCGTGCAGCTCGGGGTACAGCGCGCGCGCCTCGGCCGCGGCCTCGGCCAGGAGCGCCAGCGCCTCGGCGCCCTGCGGGTCGGCTTCGGCCAGCCGCAGCGTGCCGTCGTGCATCCTCATGGACCGCGATGCTGAACGCAACCGCGGCCGGCAGGCAAGCTCAACCGCAGCGCTGCACCGTGCACGAGAAGCAGCCGCGCCGCGCGTTGTGCAGCTGGGCATAGGCCACCTGCGGGCCGGCGAACAGCGCCGCGAGCTCGCGCGCCACCTGCACGCCTTCGCAGACCACGGCCTCGACGATGTGGTGCGCCGCGTCGTAGGCACGCACCGAGATCAGCCGGCTCGTCACGTACGGCGGCACCTCGCCCGGTGCCAGCCGGCGCTGCCGCGCGCCGCGGCGCACGAAGACCGGCCCCGAGGCGCGGTACGGCGAGCGTGCGCCCTGGTGCTCGAAAGGCAGCAGCAGCAGCTCGTCGCCAGCGCGTGCGTCCTCCAGGCCGACGCGGCACGGGTAGCCGTGGTCGGCGGTGGCGATGCGGCGCTCGGCGTCGATCGCGGCCAGCTCGGCGTCGGACAGCGCAAACAGTGGCTCGAAGCGGCGGTGGTCCAGGCCGACGAGGCGGAAGGACGGGGCGGCGGGCAAGGCGGTGGCGGTCATGGCGGCTCCAGTGGCAGGCGCCATGCTGCGCCGCGGCCGCGCTGCGCGCTGGCCGCTTCCGGACGCGCAATCCGCGGCGCCGCCGGCGGCGCGCGTCGATGCCTCTGCAGCCACGCTCAGCTGCGCTCAGCCGCGTTCGTCGCGCTGCGCCCGCGGCGCGCGCTGGCGCAGCTGGCGCTCGTGGCTGTCGGCCAGCCGCCAGCGCACGATGGGCCGCTGCCGGTACTCGGCGTACTCGCGCACGAACTGCTCCACCGTCGTGTAGGGCCCGGCGACATGCGCCGGGCGCTTGGAGTCGGCGAAGAACCAGAGCGCGCCCGCATGGCCGTAGCCGGCGATCCAGTGCCGGCGCAGCGTGTGGCCGCCGATCTGCAGCGGCTCGAACTCGATCATCAGGTACTGCGCCCGCGCCTGCGGCGCGATGCGGCGCAGCGTGCTCACCGCGAAGTGCGTCAGGTCCACGCACACGCCGGTGGGGTCGGCGAAGAAGGCCTCGGGCGCATGCACGGGTGTGCGCTGTCCGGCCTGGCGCGCGGTCTCGGACAGCGCCAGCGCGCGGCCATGGTCGTACTCGAAGCGTGCGCCGAGCCAGCGGCCGATGTCCTGCGGCGAGGTCCAGCGCGCCAGGGCCTCCTGGTAGCTGGCCGGGCCGGGCTCGGCCGCCGCACGCGGGCGCGCCGGGTCGGGCGCGTCGGACAGCGCCTGCAGCGAACTGGGCGGCGTGCCCGCGCAGCCGGCCAGCAGTAGAGCCAGCAACACGGGTGCCCAGCGCCGCCAGGGCGGTCGGTGCGCGTCGTGGCCGCAGGCCCGGAGCCGCTTCACCGGCGCGTCACAGGCGCTCGACATAGGCGAACGTGCCGTGCTCGCGGATCTCGGTGGCGGCCTGCCGCATGCCGGCCATCGCGGCGCGGTACAGCGAGGTCGCCAGGCCGATGCGGCGCACGCCGGCATCGCGCAGTTCGGCCACGCCGAAGGACCCGCCCTTGCGCCCGATCATGTAGTTGAAGGGCTTGCCGAGCGCGGCGCACACCGTGCGCACGGCCGCCAGGTCGGGCAGCGAGGGCGCGAACAGCACGTCTGCGCCGGCCCGCTCGTAGGCCTGCAGGCGGCGGATCGTGTCGTCCAGGTCGGGGTGGCCGCGCAGGAAGTTCTCGCAGCGCGCGGTCAGCGTGAACGGGAACGGCAGCCCGCGCGCCGCCTCGGCCGCGGCGGCGACACGCTCCACCGCGTGCCCGAAGTCGTAGATGCGCCGGTCGGCCACGCCGCTCGCATCCTCGATCGAACCGCCCACCAGCCCGGCCTGCGCCGCCAGCCGGATGGTCAGCGCGGCGTCGGCGGGTGCGTCGCCGAAGCCGTTCTCCAGGTCCGCCGCCACCGGCAGGTCGGTCGCCTCGACGATGGCGCGCGCATGGGCCAGCGCCTCGTCGCGCGTGAGCTCGCCGTCGCGCCGGCCCAGCACGCCGGCCGCCGCGCCGCTGGAGGTGGCGAGCGCGACGAAGCCCATCCCGGCCAGCGCCCGCGCGCTGCCGGCGTCCCAGGGGTTGGGGATGACGAAGCAGCCTTCGCGGTGCAGGTCGCGGAAGGCTTCGGCCTTGTGTAGCTGCGTGGCGGTCATGGCGGGTCTCCTGGCATCGCGAGCATAGCGGCGGCGCTGCACGGTAGAGTCTGCGCACCTTGAGAACCGTCGAGGCCACCCGCTACCTGACGCCGCTGCGCGAAGGCGGCTCGCTGCCGGCCATCGTCGAGGCCGACGACGACGGCCTGTACGTGCTAAAATTCCGCGGCGCCGGCCAGGGCCCGAAGGCGCTGATCGCCGAACTGCTGGCCGGCGAGATCGGCCGTGCGCTCGGCCTGCCGGTGCCGGAGATCGTCCTCGTGCAGCTCGACCCCGAGCTCGCGCGCACCGAACCCGACCCGGAGATCCAGGACCTGATCCGCGCCAGCGGCGGGCTGAACCTGGCATTGGACTACCTGCCCGGCGCGCTGGCCTTCGACCCGCTGACGATGCCGGTTTACCCGGCCCTGGCCTCGGCCGTCGTCTGGTTCGACGCGCTGGTGGGCAACGTGGACCGCACGGCGCGCAACGTCAACCTGCTGTGGTGGCATCGGCGGTTGTGGCTCATCGACCATGGCGCCGCGCTGGTCTTCCAGCACCAGTGGGACGGCTTCCTGGAGCGCGCCATGCGGCCCTTCGCGCCGATCCGGGACCATGTGCTGCTGCCCTACGCGCGCGCGCTGGAGGAGGCCGATGCACGGCTGGCGCCGCTGCTCACGCCGCAGCGCATCGACAGCCTCGTCGCGCTGATCCCCGAGGCCTGGCTGGACGACCCCGCGCGGCGCGAGGCCTACCGCCGGTACTTCCATGCGCGGCTGCAGGCGCCGCGCGCCTTCGCCGAGCACGCCCGGGCCGCCCATGCACCGCTATGACTACGCCATCGTGCGCGTGCTGCCGCGCGTGGAGCGTGGCGAGCAGGTCAATGCCGGCGTCATCCTGTCCTGCGCGGCGGCGGGCTACCTGCGCGCGCGCTTCGAGCTGGACGAGGCGCTGCTGCGCTGCCTGGCGCCGGGCCTGGACCCGGAGCCGATCCGCGCGGCGCTGGCCGGCATCGAGGCCGTGTGCGCCGGCGGTGCCGCCGCCGGAGCGCTGGGCGCACTGTCCACGCGCGAACGTTTCCACTGGCTGGTGGCGCCGCGCAGCACCAGCGTGCAGGTGTCGGCGGTGCACACCGGGCGCTGTGCCGACCTGGACGCGGCGCTCGAGGACCTGATGCGCAAGATGGTGCGGCGCTGACCGCAGCCCAGGCGCCGCGGCCCTCGGGCGCACTTCAGTCCTCGCCGCGCTGCGCGGCCTGCCAGGCCTGGATCTGCGGCAGGATCGCCTGGCGCCGCTGCAGGCTCTCGGCCGGCCAGTGCTGCTCGCGCTCGTAGTACCCGGGCACCGCCGGCGTGCCGGGCGGCAGCAGCACCCAGGGCTGCTTCGAGGCGGTGAAGATGTGGATGTCCGGCGGCAGCCGGTCCGGGTCGTCCAGCGTGCCCACGCGCACGAACTTCACCGCCGGCCCGCTGCCGGCATAGTGGCTCCACACCGCGATGCGGCAGCGCGGGCAGCGTGCGATCTTCTGCCCCAGGCCGCTGTCCGAGGGCGTGTCCACGAGCTCCGGCGCCACGCCGAGCTCGACGACGCGGTCGGACTCGATCATCGCGTTCAGCGCGAACGCGGCACCGCTCTCGCGCTGGCACCAGCGGCAGTGGCAGCAGTGCACGAACAGCGGCCGCGTCAGCATGCGGTAGCGCAGCGCGCGGCAGTCGCAGCCACCTTCGGCCGGGAAGTCTTCGGGTGTCTTCATGGGCATCACGCCGCCACGCGATGGCGCTCGACCGCCGCCTCGTCCCACTCGATGCCGCTGCCCGGCCGGTCCGGCACGCGGGCCCGGCCGTCGCGCACCTGCATCGGCTCGGCGAGCACGGGTGATGCCCAGTCGACGAATTCCAGCCAGTGGCGCGTCGGCGTGGCGGCCATCAGGTGCACGCTGACCTCGGGGAACAGGTGCGTGGACAGCGGCATGCCCGCGGCCTGCGCCAGCGCGGCAGCCTGCAGCCAGCCGGTGACGCCGCCGATCTTCATCGCATCGGGCATGCCCAGGTCGCAGGCGCCGGCCTGCAGGCAGGCGGCCATCTCCTTCGGACCCCACCAGTTCTCGCCCATCTGGATCGGCGTCGCCGCGGCGGCACGCAGGCGCGCGCAGCCGGCATAGTCGTCGGCCGCGCAGGGCTCCTCGATCCAGGTCAGGCCCTCGCCGGCCAGCGCTCGGATGCGCTGCCCGGCCTCCGGCACGGGCAGCACCTGGTTGTAGTCGGACATCAGCCGCACCCGCTCGCCGACGGCGCGCCGCACCGCGCGCACGACCTCGAGGTCCTCCGCCACCGTGGGGTAGCCCAGGCGCACCTTGATCGCGTCGAAGCCCGGCGCCACCAGCGTCTCGGCCTCGGCCGCCGCGCCCGCGGCGCCGACGAGCCCGAGCCCGCAGCTGTTGTAGGCAGGGATCTCGCAGGCCTCGGCCCCCAGCGCACGCGCCAGCGGCAGCCCCTGTGCCCGCGCCAGCGCGTCCCAGGCTGCCATGTCGATGCCGGCCAGCGCCATGCCGACCACGCCCTTGCTGCCCAGCAGCCGGAAGCGCGCGTGCAGTGCCTCGTCGATGGCCAGCGGCGCCACCGCCCGCCCGCGCAGCAGCGGCTCCAGGTTGCGCAGCAGCGCACACACCGGCTGCAGCACCAGCGGCGTGTAGCAGAAGAGGTAGGTGTGGCCGACCACGCCCTCGGCGGTCTGCAGGTCCAGCAGCGCCAGCGGCGCGACGGCGATGGTGCCGCTGCTCGTGCGCAGCGGGATGCGCATCGGCACGTGCACCGCGCGCACGACCAGGCCGCTGATCGTCAGGGACGGGGGGCTGGACATGGCGCTGCTCCGCGGGCGGCTGTCGGGGCACCGATTCTGCGACCGCCGGCCCGGCCTGGCGAGCCCCGCCACGCGCCCCGCGGCACCTTGTGCACCCCCCGCGATGGCCGGGGTGCGGGCGGCGCGCGCGTTACGCTTTGCCGCGATGCAGGCGGCAGTCGTTCACGAAGGCCTGTGGTGCCACCCCTCGCTTCGGGCGCTGCCGCGGCAGGGCAGGCTGGCGAAGATGCCGGCATCCCACCGGAGTGCCCGCCATGGATGCCCAAGCCGCCAACGACGCCTGCGTGCGATCCGCCCACGAAGCGATCGCCAGCGAGGAACCGCCGATCCAGGTGCCCAGGGGCCATGTCGGCCCGGTGCTGCTGTCGGCCACCGGCCGCACCGTGTGGTGGACCGGACGCGTCGCGATCGGCCTGCGCTACCAGCCGCCGCCGCGCGCGGACCTGCCGTCGCGGTCGGCGCTGTGGGTGCAGGACCTGCTGCTGAAGTGCGGCTGAGTGCGCCGCGGCCCCATCGCTACGAACCGGTGTGCCGGGCCGCGGCCGGGCGCGCCGACGCGCCCTGGCGCAGCACCGCGCGCGTGCCCCACAGCGGCAGCGCGAACAGCAGCAGGAAGCCGGTGTTGAGCAGCGCATTGGGCGTGTAGCCCGAGAGCAGCGAATACGCGGTGTCGGGCACGTACCAGGCCGCCAGCGACAGCGCCACGAGCTGCCAGGCGGCGCGGTCTCCGCGTGCGAGCCAGTTTCGCACCGCCAGGAACAGCGCCGCGCCCCAGCCGACCATCACGCCGCCGATCACCGCATGCGCCAGGCCGACGTAGCGCACCGGCTCGGCGCCGAAGGCGTCGATGCCCCCCGGCGCGCCGTACAGCAGCAGCGCGAAGCCCTGCCGGGCCGCGCCGGGTGCCAGCACGAGCACGAGCCCGAAGACCATCACGCCGAGGGCCGCCGCCAGCAGCCAGCGGATCCAGAAAGCGGAAGGGGTGGGGTGTTCGGTCATCGCCGTCGTTCGTCGCCTGTCGATGCCGCGCATTCTGGGCGGCGCTGCCATGCGCGCGCGATGACCTGCCAGGTCATGGCGGCCGCTCAGCGCTCGTTCTGCGGCAGCCCGTCGGCGATGGCGTAGTAGTCGCCCTTCTCGACGACGAAGATGTGGCGCTCCAGCGCCAGGCCGGTGGCGCCGTCGATGGCGCCCAGCGCCACCGAGGTCCAGTCGCGCTGCACCGGCTCCCAGAATAGCCAGCTGCCGCAGCGGCTGCAGAAGCCGCGCCGCACCTTGGGCGAGGACGCGTACCAGCTCAGGTGCTCGGCACCTTCGATCGCCACCGCGGCCTTCGGCACGTTGGCCGAGGCGAAGTAGTGGCCGGACTGCTTGCGGCACTGCACGCAATGGCAGGCCGTGGCGTCGGTGGGGCGCTGCGCCAGCGTGAAGCGCACGCGGCCGCACTGGCAGGAACCGTGGAGCGGGGTCATGGGGCCGCAGTGTGCGTGATCCGGCGCACGGGGACGCACGGGGGCGCCCGGTCAGGCGTCGGTGCCACGGCGCGAGCACCAGGCCAGCGCCAGCGCCTCGTGCTGCTTGACGAAGGCGTCCTTGCCGTCCATGTAGGCGGGCATGTCGTCCGGAAACTCGCGCGCCAGGCGCTGCTTGAGCGCACCGTAGGCCTGCGCCGCCACGGGATGCGCAATCATGTAGTCGCGGAAGGCCAGGTGGCGCCGCGCCTCGGCGCTGCCGCGCTGGAACGCATGGACATGGAACAGCCGCACGCCGTCGGGCGTGCTGCGGCGGAAGTAGCGGCGCCCGGGCAGGCCGAATTCGCCCATCGCCTCGTAGCCGAGACCGCTCATCGCCGCGCTGCGGGCGTCCAGCGCAGCGAGCTCGGCCACCTCCAGCAGCAGGTCGACGATGGGCTTGGCGGCGATGCCGCGGATCGCGGTGCTGCCGATGTGGTGGACCGCGACGTCCACGCCGGCCAGCGCCGCACGGATGCGCGCGGCCTCCGCCGCGTAGCGCCCGGCCCAGGCCGGGTCCGGCGGCACCACGAGCACGGCCCTCATGCGGCGCGGCGGGCTCAGCGCGAGATCTTGCGCTCGATGCCGGCCACGATGCCGGCGCGCAGCGTGATGATGGTCAGCGTCTGCGGGTCGCGGCGGTGCGGGAAGTAGGTCCAGGTCTTCTCCTCCGGCTGGCCGCGCACGTTGCTGACGAAGGCCTCGTGGTCCGGCTTGCCGATGCGGAAGACGACCTCGCCTTCGGGCATGCCCTTGCGGATGAAGCCGCGCTCGCGCGCGTCGGTGGCGAAGGCGTTGGCCGCGGCCAGCGCGAGCAGGGGCAGCAGCAGGGTGCGGGCGGGCTTCATCGGCGGTCTCCGGGCTGTCGGCTGTCCCGCATCATAGGCAGTGCGCGGCAGGCGCCGGGCATCGCTCAGGCCGCCGTGGCGGCCTGCAGCAGCCGCCCGGCCATCACCCGGATCTCGCGCTCCAGGTGCAGCTGCCCCAGCCACGCGGGCGGGATGGAACCGGCCCCGTACAGGGCACCGGCCACCTGGCCGGCGATGGCCGCCGTGGTGTCGGCGTCGTCGCCCAGGTTGGCGGCCTGCAGGATGGCCGCCTCCAGCGTGTGGGTCGTCGCCACGCACCACAGCGCCGCTTCCAGCGAGTGCACCGCGTAGCCGCTGCCGCGGACCGCGGACGCCGGCTTGCCGAGGAAACCGCCCGCCGCGATGGCGCGCAGCGCGGGCTCGGTCACGACCTCGGCCGTGCCGTCGAGCAGACGCTCCTTCGGCAGGCCGTCCAGCGCATTGCACAGCACCGCGGCGAGCAGCCGGCAGGCGTCCACCGCCTCGGCCGCGGCATGCGTGCTGCGCGAGCTGGCCGCGGCATGCGCCAGCACCTGCGGCCGCTGCGGGTGGTAGCGCAGCACCACCGGCGCCAGGCGCATCAGCGAGCCGTTGCCGGCACTGCGCGGGTCCGTCGAGCCTGCGTACGGCTCGCCGGTGGCCTCGAAGCGCGCCAGCGCCTGCCGCGTGGTCATGCCGATGTCGAAGCACTTGCCGGTGGCGCTGAGGTGGCCGTGGCGCCACCAGCGCAGGTAGCGCTGCATCTGGTCGCGCACGTCGAAGCCGCCCTGCTCGAGCAGGCTCTCGGCCAGGCACAGCGCCATCGAGGTGTCGTCGGTCCACTGGCCGGGCGCCAGGTCGAAGGGACCGCCGCCCTGCATGCCGCGCACCGGCGCGAAGCTGCCGCGCGGCGAGAACTCGACGGCGGTGCCGACGGCATCGCCGCAGGCCAGCGCGAGCAGGGTGCCTTCGTAGCGGTCGAGCAGGCTGCGGGCGGTCATGGCGCGGCCGGTCGCGGCGGCGGGGCCCGGGCGTGCGCGCCGGCGCCTCAGCGCGGGCGCTGCGCGGCCGCCAGCAGCGCCGCCATGCGCTCGTGCACGATCTGCATCGCCTTCAGCGGGCGCACCATGACCTTGAACTCGACGATGCGCCCGGCGGCGTTCCACTTGATGATGTCCACGCCGTTGACCACGATGCCGTCGATCGTGGTCTCGAACTCCAGCATCGCATCGGCCGGGCCGCGGATCTCGCGCACGTAGCGGAAGCTCGGGTTGAAGAAGACGTGGAAGGCGGCGGACAGGTAGGCCTTCGTCAGCGCCCGGCCGCGCTGCGGCGTGTGCACGACCGGCGAGACGAAGACGGCCTCGTCGTCCAGCAGCGCGTCCAGGCCGGCCGGGTCCTGCGCGCGCACCAGCGCATGCCAGACGTCGATGGGGTGGGTGTCCATGCCCGCAGCGTAGCGCCCTGCGCCCGGTCAGTCGAACAGGCCGACGGCCAGTTCGGCCCACATGGCAACCAGCGCCAGCAGCACCAGTGCGCCCGCCACGAGCCGGTGCCGCGTGGTGCGCGCTCGCCGCGTGGCCAGCACCCAGGCCATGCCGGCGCCGAAGAGCAGCGCGCCGGCGGCGACGAAGTCGCCCGGCGCCCAGTTCACCTCGGCGGTGAACTGCATCGCCACCAGCGGCACCAGGAGCAGCAGCGCGGTCAGCGCCGCGACGCGGGCGGCGGCGCGGGACAGGGCGGGGTCGGTCATGCGGGTTCCTCGGTGGGCTGCGTTCGGTGCGAAGCGCTGCGAGCCCGTCGACGCAGCCCCTCAAGTCTGCATCAGGAAGCGAAGCAGGCGCGCCCCGCGCGGGGCGGGCAGCGCCGTGGCTTCGCGGTAGAGGCCGGCGATCACCTCGCAGTATCTGCGCCTGTCCAGGCCGGGCACCTGTGGGTTCTCCAGGGTCGCGACGGCCTCCGGGCCGTGGATCGCCAGCAGCCTGGCGACGACGGCTTCCAGGTCCTGCGCGGCCGCCTGCCGATCGACGGGCGGCTGCAGCGCGGCGGCGGTGGCGACGACGACGTCCGCGATCAGCGCCAGTTCGCGCGACGTGAACTCCGCTCCGAGCAATTCGCCGAAGTCGACCGCTACACCCGGTGCGGGGTTGACGTACGAGAAGCATTCCGTGCCGCCCGTGGCGTGCAGCCGGGTCAGTGCGTCGACGAGGTGGTGGGCAAAGCGGGTCAGCAACTCGTCCGGCGCCTGCGGAAGGAGCCGGGCCGTGACTTCGCTGACGACCGGGCGCGTCGCCGCCCAGATCTGCTGCTGCGGCCATCTTGCCTCGATGCCCTGCGCGATCGCCGCCCGTATGCGCTGGTACGCCTGCGGCTCGTGCTGCTGCAGCGCGCGGTAGACCGGCATCTCGAGCAACGCGGACTCCACGCGCCAGGCCTGGATCCCGGGTTCGACGACATGGCGTCCGAAGGCCAGCGCCGCTGCGAACACTGCCGCATGCAGGACCACCGCGCCCCGGCTGCCGGCCGGGCGCCCCAGCAGCCGCAGCACGCCCAGGCTGAACAGCACGGCCAAGGCCCCCGCTCCCGCGCTGACCGCGACGCTGATCCAGTCCATCGAGCCTCCCTGCACTCCATCTACCGCCGGCGCTCCGCGGCGTACAGCGCGGCCGCGGCCGGTGGTGCCGGCCGCGGCCGCCCGCCGTCACTGCGGAAGGATCTTCTCCATCGCCCGGCCCTTGGCCAGTTCGACGACCATCTTGTCCAGGCGGCGGATCTCCTGCATCAGCGGGTCCGCCACGTCCTCCACGCGCACGCCGCAGACGACGCCGGTGACGAGCACGCGCGCCGCGTTCGGCGCCGGGGCCTCGGCGAAGAAGGTCTGCACGTCCACGCCGCGCTCGAGCTGGCGCGCCAGCGCCGCGGCGTCGTAGCCGGTGAGCCAGGCGATGAGGCGGTCCACCTCGGCCTGGGTGCGGCCCTTGCGCTGCGCCTTGTTCACGTACATCAGATAGAGCTTCGCGAAGAGCATCGCGAACAGGCGGTGGGGCGTCGGGTCCGGCATCGCGTGCTCAATCCAGGAAGGTCCAGGTGTCGGCGCCGTCGAAGCGCCGCACCTGCACCGTGGCCAGCAGCGCGGGGTCGAAGTTGTTCAGGTTGACGCCGTGGCGGTTGTCGCCGTTGGGCACCAGCGGCTCCCAGTGCGTGACGACGCCGCAGCTGCGGCAGCGCACGGTGCGCAGCGTGCGGTCGCCCTGCACGTACTCATCCGTGTGCTCCGGGTGCCCCTGGATCGCGACGGTGCCGAATTCGTAGTACGCCCAGACGGCGCCCACGCGGCGGCACAGCGAGCAGTTGCAGCGCGTGGCCTTCAGCGGCGGGCCCGGCAGCGTCAGCCGCACGGCGCCGCAGTGGCAGGCGCCCTGCGGCAGGGGGTCTTCAGGCATGGGATGCATCTCCTTCGACGCCGGCGCGGGCCGCGTCGCGGGGCCTCAGAACTTGATCTGGGTCGTCATGATGCACCCGCGCACGGTGGCGCCGGTGGGGTCGGTGTGCGTGGCGGCGTGGCGCAGCACGTAGGCGTCGTACAGGCCCGCGGGCTGGCTGTCCACGACGACGGCATTGCGCAGCCGGCCGCCGACCAGGTCGTAGCGCACGACGACAAAGCCGCTCTGCGCGCGGCGCAGCACCTCGTCGGGCACCATGCTGGCCGGCATCGGCTCCACCGGGCGCAGCCTGGCGGCCTGGCATTCGGCGGAGGCCGTCGTCAGCGCCGCGCGCTCGGCGGGCGTGGAAGGCGCCGGCCGCTGCGTGGCGCAGGAGGCCAGCAGCAGGCACAGGCAGGTCAGGGCAAGTGGGCGCATGCGCGGTGGGTGCTGGGGGTGGATCGGGCGGGGCTCGGCAGCCCCCGGGGCCGGCGTCGCCGTGGCGCGGCCGGTGCTGCCCGAAGGATCCCCGGGCGCCGGCGGAATTCGTGCAACCGGAAGTCACACCTGCATCCAGGCACCTGCGCGGTGCAGGCGCCTAGCGTCTGGCGACGGCCGGGAACAGCTGGTCGACGAGTTCGGCGAGCTTGGGCTCGGTGCGGATGAACTTGTTCATGTTGGCGCCGCCGGACAGCGCGTCGTACACCGCGCGCCCGGCCTCCTTGCCCTGGGCATAGACGCGCAGGTCGGCGCGGGCCAGGTAGATGGCCATGTCCCAGCGGTAGATGGCCTCGTAGGTGGCCAGCAGCGGGCAGGCATCGACGGGCGACTTGTCCGGCAGGCTGCGCACGACGAAGCCCTTGCGCTCCAGCACCTTGGCGTAGACGTCGTGGAAGGCGTCCTGCACCACCTCGCTGTTGCGCACCAGGCACAGGTCGCGTGCGGGTGGGTCCGCCTTGAACGGCGTGACGTTCTGGGTGATGGCGCAGCCCGTCAGGGCGGCCAGGACCGTCGCTGCGACGACGGTGCCGATGCGTCGGGACATCGAAACCTCCGGATCCGGTCATGCAAAACGCGGCGCGGATTCTGGCGCGGAACGGCGGGTTCCGCTCGCCGCGGCCCGGGCGCATTCAGCCGCGCAGCGGCAGCGCGGCGCCGATGGCCACGAAGGCGCCGCCGCAGGCGCGGTTGAAGCTGCGTCCCACGCGCCGCAGCCAGGGGCGCAGGCGGTGCGCCATGCTGGCGAGCAGGAACTCGGTGACGATCTCGACCACCGCGAAGGTGCCCGCCATCACCACGAACTGCACGAGCAGGCTGCGCTGCGGGTCGATGAACTGCGGCAGGAAGGCCGCGAAGAAGAGCAGGCCCTTCGGGTTGGTCAGCGCCGAGAGCGCCCCCTGGCGGAACATCCCGAAGGCGGAGGGCACGGCGCCGCCGGGCTGCGGCTGCAGCTGCAGCGGTGGCGAGCGCCAGACCTGGATGCCGAGCCACACCAGGTAGGCGCCGCCCAGCCACTTCAGCACCGTCAGCCAGACCAGCGACGACTGCAGCAGCGCGCCGATGCCGAACATCGACAGCGCGATCAGCACCACGAAGCCCAGCGCGCCGCCGAGGATGGTATTCAGCGTCTTGCGCTGGCCGTGCAGCGCGCCATGCGTCAGCGCCAGCAGGCCGTTGGGCCCGGGCGAGGCCGCGAGGCCGATGGCCGCCGCCAGGTACAGGAGCCAGGTGCCGAGTTCCATGGTCGTGATCCGTGCGATGCGAAGTGGTGTGCAGCAGAGTCGTGTGCCGATCCTGCGCCAGGGCGGCGGCCGGCGAAGCTCAGTTTGTACTGCCTGGCGTCGTCATGCGCTCGACTTCCATCAGGCTCCTCAGGCGGGCGGCGGCCGCTTCGTCCACCGCCCCGCCGCCCAGCGCGGCGACGACGCCGCGCGGGTCCACGGTGTCCCGGCCCTCCTTGATGACGGCGCGCACGATGGAGGTGGCCATCAGCTTACCGCCGCGAAGGACTTCGTGCTCGATCAGGATGTCCCTGTCGTTCCAGAACGGCACGCGTGTCGTCACGGTGATGCGGTCCAGACGCAGCACCGGCCGCCGGAACGAGACCTGAACCGCAGCCACCGGCAGGAACCAGCGGTGCTTCAGCATCAGCGGCAGGACGCCGGTGCGCTGCATGTGGTCCTGCCGCGCCATGTCCAGCAGCACCAGCAGCGACGCATGGCTGATGACCTTCCACTCGGCTTCCCAGGGCCAGACCACGAAGTCCATCGTGCTGGTCGCGTCGATGCCGCAGCGCCGGCGCAGGCTGCTGCGCAGGAAGGTCACGAGCATGCGCAGCCAGAGGTTCATCGGCGGTCTCCGTGCGGGGTGGCCATGCGCCGGGGGGCGGGCCTGTAGCAAGATCGCCGGGCGTGCGGCCCGGCGGCGGGTGCCCGCCCGCCACCGGGAGCCCTGCGATGCCACGGTACCTGATCTCGTTCGACGACGGCGCGATGGACCACATCGGCGCGCAGGACCTGCCGGCCGTCGGCGAGGCGGCGCATGCCGTGGTGCGGCATGCCAAGGCGGCCGGCGTGTGGATCTTCGGCGGCGGCATCCTGCGCCAGCGCGCGGCCATCGTCGCGCCCGACGGCAGCGTGGCCGAAGGCCCGCTGCCGGAGACCAAGGCGGTGCCCGGCGGCTTCTCGATCGTCGAGGTGCCCACGCGCGAGGAGGCCCTGGCCTGGGCCGCGCGTCTGGCCCGGGCATGCCGCTGCGCGCAGGAGGTGCGCGAGATCATGTTCGACCCAGAGTCCTGAAGGCGCCGTGCGGCGCGGCAGCGCGCCGGCCGCGGCGCACGGCTAGGCCGGGTCCGCCTTGCGCAGCGCCTGCCAGGTCCAGGCGGCGCCGGCCAGGTCCACCGCCGCGAACAAGAGCAGCTGCAGCGGCGCCTGGAAGGCGAGCACGAGCAGCACGCACAGGGCGGCGAACAGCGGCCGCCCGCGCACCGTGGCGCGGAAGAAGGCGACCGCCCCGGCCGCGCCGCAGGCCCAGTAGTAGTAGCCGATGACGATGGCCAGCGCGCCGACGACGCGGATCCACACCTCCGTGGGCGCGGCCACCCCCAGCGGCGCCAGCGTGAGGCCGGGCGCGACGAGGAGCCCGATGCCGGTGAGCGCCACGTAGGCGCCGAAGACCTTGATGCTGAGTGCGGCGGGGTGCATCGGGTGGCTCCTGTGCCGGTGCGGCGGGGTGCAGCGTACTGCCGGCGCCGCGGCGCGCCAAGTGCGGCGCGTGCGCCGCGTCTCAGCGCCCGCCGCCGGCCCGCGTGGCCAGCTGCCAGCTGCGCGCGGTGGGCGTGATCGTGCGGTCGTAGCCGCCGACCACCAGCACGCGGCCGTCGCCCAGCGCGGTGGCGCTGCTGAAGGCCAGCGCGGCGCCCAGCGGCGCGCCGGCCAGCTTCACGAAGGCGGGTGTGCCCGGCGTCCAGACCTCGACGTCGTTCGCGTCGCCGGCGATCAGCACCGCGCCGCTGGCCAGGCGCACGGCTGCGCTGGCCACCTTGTAGCGCGCGTCCAGCAGCGGCGGGCCGGGCTGGAAGGTCTCGGTGGCCGGGTCGAAGATCTCGGTGCTGGCGAGCTTGCGCCCTTCCCCGCAGTCGGCCGAGCCGGCCAGCACCAGCACCCGCCCGTCGGCCAGCAGCAGCGCGGCATGCTTGCAGCGTGGCTGGGCCAGCGCCCCGGTGGGCCGGAAGCGGCCGCTGCGCGGGTCGTAGATCTCGGCGCTGGCGGTGGCCGCGTGGCGCGCCACCAGCCCGCCCACGACGAGCACGCGGCCGTCGCGCAGCTTCACCGCGGCGTGGTGCACTCGCGCGGCGTGCAGCGTTCCGGCGGCGGCCAGGGTGCCGCTGGCCGGGCCGAAGCGCTCGGCCGCCGCCAGCGGCCGGTTGGTCTGCGCGGCGCCGCCCACCAACAGCACGCTGCCGTCGTCCAGCAGCGTGGCGGTGCCGTCCATGCGCGCGGCTGCCATCGCGGGGCCCGGCACGAAGCGCTGTTGCGCCGGGTCGTAGAGCTCGGTGGACGCGGTGGCGGCCGCGCCCGTCCAGCCGCCGGCCACGAAGACGCGGCCGTCCGCCAGCGCGATGGCGGTGTGCGACACGCGCGGCTCGGTCATCTCGGCCGCCGGCGCGAAGCGGGTGCTGGCCGGGTCGTAGCGCTCCGACGAGCGCTGGACCTGCGTGCACCCGGCGCCCGCGCAGCCGCCGGTGACGAGCACGCGGCCGTCCGCCAGCAGCGTGGCCTGGTGGCCGGCGCGGGGCGTGGCGAGGGCGGCGCCTTCCAGCAGCGCCGGCACCGCGGCGGCCAGCGTCATCGTGGCGGCGGCGAGCGTGGCGAAGGCGAGGGGCTTCAGCAGCGGCATGGGGGGCTCCGGTGGGCGGCGGGCAGGGGACGCTCAGGCCGCCATGAGCAGCGTCGCGAGCGAGAGCGGCGCCCAGGTGCCGGCATACAGCAGCCAGATGGGCCACGGGGACGGGTAGTCGAGCGGGCGCAACGGCAGCTTGTGTTCGCCCGCGTTGTAGAGCAGGTGAGGCAGGGGCCGGCCACGCCAGTCTTCGAGCGCCTCGCCCGAGGCCAGATGCAGCGCCAGGTCGACGAGTTCTTCCTTGGTGTCCACGACACGAAGCTTGCTGCGCAGGAAATGGAAGTCCAGCGCCGCCGCACAGATGGTGAAGCCCGTGATGAGGATCAATGCGACGGCGGCCGCCTTGTTGCCGGAGAGGCCCACGTTCGACTTGTCGGAGAGCGCGACGACGAGGGTGAATGCGCCGTACAGGACCGCCGCGTAGCCCCCGCGAATCTTCCAGAGCATCTCGTCGTAGGCGGCGAGTGCGGCGTCCTTGCCTTCGATGCCGGCGGTGACCAGCGAAGCGACGGAGATCGAAGCGGGGGTCGCATCGGCGGTGGCGGGCATGAAGGCCTCCCGGGCCCGGGGGCCCATGCCGGCCACTGCGGCGCCCTGCAGCGGGCGCCGGCGGCCCGCGGCGCAACGATAGCCCCAGCGGCCGGGATTGGCCAGGCGGCCGCCGCTCGGGCGCTGCGGCCTGCCCAGGCCGGCCGCACGGCCGGCTGCACTGCCGGCTGTGGCACCCGTGCCCGGCCCGGGGTGCCGGGGCGGCGAATCAGCCCTCGACCGCGCGCACGACCAGCAGCAGCAGGGGCGGCAGGATCGCCAGGGCCAGATTGCGCGCCAGCACCCCGCCGATGGGCCGCGCCCCGCGCGCGCCGACGACGCCGGCCGTGAGCAGCGCCAGGAAGGCGAAGGCCGCGACGGGCATGGCCAGCAGCCCGGTGAACGAACCGCCGCCCTGCGACGCGACGAAGACCGCCAGGAAGCCGAAGAGCTGCACCAGGAGCGGCAGGGCCAGGGACAGCAGGAGGCGCATGGGGTGGGGCGTGGGCGCTCTGTTGGCGTACGGCAAAGGGGTGCAGGGCTCGGCGGTCCTTGATGATCGAAACTAGCGTTGGAGCTAAGTTGCGCCCAGCGGCAACTTGAGCGACCGGTTAGACCGCATCGGGCATGCGCATGCAGCCTAACCAGGCCGATACACAAAGCCGTGTCGCTTGAATTCCGAAACGACTTCGCGAGTGATCGTCAAGGCCTCGCTCGAAGAGAGCTCCAGATCTCCGACTTTGCGCCCCTCCACATGCGTCAGTTCCTTGCCGTTGTAGACGGCAAGAACCGTAGCACGTGGCTCTCCAAGCCAGCGGAAGAAGTACGCGACGCCGGCGTGGACGGAGTCGTCCCAAAATGTGCCGTACTCGACCTTCAGTGCCTTGCGCTCCTCGTGCATCTGGGTCCACGACGTGATGGGCCGCAGACGCGCCGAACCGGGTATGGGGCAAGGAGGAAAAGGATCAAGCACTGTCGGCGGGGCGGTTCAGTTCCTGAAATAACGGCGCTTGAGGTACTGCAAGTAGGTTCCATGCTCCGCGCTGAACGCTGAGGTAAAGCGGGCGAATACTTCTTGGTAGCTTGCCCAACGGAAGGGCAGATCGCTGCCGATGCGGGCACAGAAAACCTCGAGTTCGGCACGGTGGAGCGCCGACTCAGGACAAGATGGCCAGTCGTAGAAGAGGTAGTAGAGCGAAGCTGCCCCGCGATGCTGCGTGGCCAAACCAAGCATGTGCTTCAAGAGCTGAGCCACGTCGAGGTATCGAAAGCGCGCGTTCGTCGTCCGGAGATCGTTTGTCAGACTCTGCGCGCCTTCAAGGCCCACGGCAGCCCACAGCCCGGGGCCATCAGGAAAGTAGCTCGGCGCGAAGTTGTTTCCGCCATGGACCTTTGGCGCGAGCCATTCGGTGAACTTGCTCTCGACCCCTACAACGCTGCCATTGGTGTTACGGAAGGCGACATCAAGGGTTGGAGGTGTACCTCGGAGGCTTGTCGAGAATGTCGACTCGAATGAGAAGCAATCTGGGGTTTGACCAAGATCCAGCGCGGCTGCCAGTGGCTCAAGTGACCGTTCGGTCCAAAAGTCGAAGAAGTTCACCGCGAGTGCTGCAGACGAATGGAGCGCTCCCATCTTGGGCGGGCCATCAGCAGTTTGAACAAGTTCTGAGCCCGCGCCCCGTTGAAATGCGATCCTTGCCGAATCCGACAGTGGCCGCGCGAGATTGTCCTGCCAGTTGGGCAGGTATCCAGCTGCGTTCGGGCTGAGTCCGGCGCCTGCGGCCCAGTTCATCTGCTCGGCAAGGATCTGTGCGGTGGCGTTCATCTGGCGTGCGTTGTGCGGTCCAACGAATGCAAGGGACTTCCCCGTCCCGGGCTAGCCGCGAAGCGGCGAACGGCAA
>CAZUPH010000025.1:0-207 GCA_964621995.1 uncultured Rubrivivax sp.
TTCGGTGGTCGGCGAAGCGGGGCTGTTCAGCGACCAGCCGCGCATGGCCAACGTCGAGGCGATGACCGCTTGCGTCGTCTGGGCGCTGCGCGGGCCGCGCTACGAGGAGCTCGCGGCGCGCAACCCGGCGCTGACGCTCGAGCTCGTGCGCGCGGCCGCGGCCGTGATGGGGGTGCGCATGCGCGCCAACATCGAGGCCGGCCAAGC
>CAZUPH010000025.1:217-20201 GCA_964621995.1 uncultured Rubrivivax sp.
GCCAAGCGGTGTCTTAGCCCACCCCCGAAGCGCCTTCGGCGCTCCCCCTCAAGGGGGCGCCGCCAGCGGCCTGGCAGAGCCAGTTCCGCGGCGGCTGCTGATCAATGCCCGGCGAAGTCGACCAACGTGAACAGCGGCAACCCGGCTTCGCGCAGCTTGGCCGAGCCACCGAGCTCGGGCAGGTCGACGATCGCGGCGCCCTCGATCACCGTCGCGCCCAGGCGTTCGAGCAGGCGCTTGCCGGCCATCATCGTGCCGCCGGTGGCGATCAGGTCGTCGATCAGCAGCACGCGGTCGCCGGCACGCACCGCGTCGGTGTGCATCTCCACCGTCGCGCTGCCGTACTCGAGTTCGTAGGTCTCGGCCACCGTCGTGAAAGGCAACTTGCCCTTCTTGCGGATCGGCACGAAGCCCACGCCCAGCTCGTAGGCCAGCACGGCGCCGATGATGAAGCCGCGCGCGTCGAGCCCGGCCACCAGGTCCGGCCGCACGTCGAAGTAGCGGTGCACGAACTGGTCGATCAGCACGCGAAACACCTTGGGGTCGGCCAGCAGCGGCGTGATGTCGCGGAACATCACGCCGGGCTCGGGCCAGTCCGGCACGGTACGGATGCGCTCGCGGATGTAGGCCACGGGGTCGGCCACGGCCGTCGGGTTGCGGCTCATCGGGTCTTCTCCTGGGCGGGCCGTCGAGGCCTGCGCTGCATGGCGCGCATCATGTCCGAAGCAGCTTCTCTTCGGCCAGCGCCAGCGCCTCGGGCAGGCCGGCCAGCACCAGGGTGTCGCCGGCGGCGAGGATCAGACCGTCGTGGGCATCCTGCACCGGCCCCGCGGCGCGCCGCACCGACACCACCTGCACACCCACCGCGTGCAGGGCCTGGTCGGCCAGCGCGCGGCCCAGGCACGGCGCGGCCGCCGGCAGCGTGATGCTCGACAGGCGCGCCTGCTGGCGCTCCTCGACGGTGTCGTCGTCGGCGCCGTGGAAGTAGCCGCGCAACAGCCTGTAGCGCGCGTCGCGCGCGTCGCGCGTGATGCGGATCACGCGCCGCATCGGCACGCCCACCAGCGCCAGCGCATGGCTGGCCAGCATCAGCGAGCCCTCGATCGCCTCGGGCACGACCTCGGTGGCGCCGGCGGCCTTGAGCTTGTCGATGTCGACTTCATCGACCGTGCGCACGATGACGGGCACCTGCGGCGCGTGCGAGCGCACCAGCTGCAGAATCTTCAGCGCCGACGGCGTGTCGTGGTAGGTCACCGCCACCGCACTGGCGCGCGCGAGGCCGGCGGCCATCAGGCTCTTCAGGCGCGCCGCGTCGCCGAACACCACGCTCTGGCCAGCGGCCGCGGCCTGGCGCACGCGGTCGGGGTCGAGGTCCAGTGCCATGTAGGGGATGCGCTCGTTGGCGAGCAGGCGCGCCAGGTTCTGGCCGCTGCGGCCGTAGCCGCAGATGATCACGTGTGCCTCGGTGGCGATCGACTTCTTCGCGATCGTGGTCAGCGCCACCGACTGCAGCATCCAGTCGCTGGCCGACAGGCGCGAGACGATGCGGTTGCTGTACATCACGATGAAGGGCGTCGCCAGCATCGACAGCACCATGCTCGCCAGCACCGGGCTCACCCACTGCGGCGCCACCAGACCGCCCTGCGCGCCCAGCGTCAGCAGCACGAAGCCGAACTCGCCGGCCTGCGCCAGGTACAGCCCGGTGCGCAGCGCGACCCCCGGCGCGGCGCGGAAGGCGCGCGCCAGGGCCGCGACCAGCGCAAACTTCGCCAGCACCGGCAGCGTGGTCAGCAGCAGCACCAGCAGCCACTGGTCGATGACCGGCCGCCAGTCCAGCTTCATGCCGATGGTGATGAAGAACAGCCCCAGCAGCACGTCGTGGAAGGGGCGGATGTCGGTCTCGACCTGGTGCTTGTATTCGGTCTCGGCCACCAGCATGCCGGCGACGAAGGCGCCCAGCGCCAGGCTCAGCCCCGCATGCTCGGTCAGCCAGGCCAGGCCCAGCGTCACCAGCAGCAGGTTGAGCATGAACAGCTCCTCGCTCTTGCGCCGCGCCACCAGCGTGAGCCACCAGCGCATGAGCTTCTGCCCGCCCACCAGCAGCAGCGCGAGCAGCGCCGCGGCCTTGACCATCGCCAGCGCCATCGCGCCGGCCAGCTCCTCGGCCGGGCGGCCCAGCGCCGGGATCAGCACCAGCAGCGGCACCACCGCGAGGTCCTGGAACAGCAGCACGCCCATCACGCGCCGGCCGTGCTCGCTGTCCAGCTCCAGCCGTTCGGCCAGCAGCTTGGCGACGATGGCGGTGGAGCTCATCGCGATGGCGCCGCCGAGCACCACCGCGCCCTGCCACGACATCTGCCAGGCCCCGCCGGTCAGCCAGGCCCAGGTGGCGACGAGCAGGAAGTGCCCGGCCAGCGTGCCGGCCATGGTCAGCACCACCTGCGACATCCCGAGCCCGAAGACCAGCGTGCGCATCGAGCGCAGCTTGGGCAGGTTGAACTCCAGCCCGATGACGAACATCAGGAAGACGATGCCGAACTCGGCCAGGTAGCGCACCCCGGCGCTGTCCTGCGCGACGGCCAGCGCGTGCGGGCCGATCAGGATGCCGACGACCAGGTAGCCCAGCATCGGCGGCAGCTTCAGCGAGCGGCAGGCGACCACGCCCAGCACGGCGGCCACCAGGTACAGCAGGACGAGCTCGAGCGTGGTGGCCATGGTGCCTAGAATCGCCCGATCGTATTCGAGGCCCAGCCGGTGTCCGTTTCCGAATCGGTGCCCCCCGTCACCACGCCCACCCCGCCGCCCTTCGATGCCGAGCGTGCGCTGCGCATGGCCGCGCGCACCTTCGAGATCGAGGCGCGTGCGCTCAGCGGTCTGGCCGCGCGCCAGGACGGCGGCTTCGCCGAGGCCGTGCGCACGATGCTGCACTGCCGCGGCCGCGTCGTCGTGATGGGCATGGGCAAGAGCGGGCATGTCGGGCGCAAGATCGCCGCCACGCTGGCCTCCACCGGCACGCCGGCCTTCTTCGTGCACCCGGCCGAGGCCAGCCACGGCGACCTGGGCATGGTGCAGCCGGGCGACGTGGTGCTGGCCATCAGCAACAGCGGCGAGAGCGACGAGCTGGCGGCCATCCTGCCGGCGATCCGCCGCATCGGCGTCACGCTGGTGGCGATGAGCGGCCGCGCCGAGAGCACGCTGGCGCGGCACGCCGACATCGTGCTGTCCAGCGCGGTCGACGAGGAGGCCTGCCCGCTGAACCTGGCGCCCACCGCCAGCACCACCGCGCAGATGGCGCTGGGCGACGCGCTGGCGGTGGCGCTGCTGGACGCACGCGGCTTCCGCGAGGAGGACTTCGCGCGCAGCCACCCCGGCGGTGCGCTCGGCCGCAAGCTGCTGATGCACGTGCACGACCTGATGCGCAGCGGCGACGCGGTGCCGCGCGTGCCGCCCGACGCCAGCTTCAACGAGCTGCTGCGCGAGATGACCGGCAAGGGCCTGGGCTTCACCGCGGTGGTGGACGCCGACGGGCGCGCGATCGGCATCTTCACCGACGGCGACCTGCGCCGGCTCATCGAACGCGGCGCCGACCTGCGCACGCTGACCGCGGCCGACGTGATGCACCCCGGGCCGCGCCTGGTGCGCGCGGGCGCACTGGCCGTGGAGGCAGCGGACGTGATGGAGCAGCACCGCATCACCAGCGTGCTGGTCGTCGACGACGGGGGCCGGCTGGTCGGCGCGCTCAACTCCAACGACCTGATGCGCGCCAAGGTGATCTGATGCCGGCGCTGCACTTCGCTCCCGAGACGCTGCTGCGCGCGCAGGGTCGCGGCCTGGGCATGAAGGCCGCGCTGTTCGACGTCGACGGCGTGCTCACCGACGGCCGGCTGTACATCGGCGAGCAGGGCGAGACGGTCAAGGCCTTCAGCACGCTGGACGGCCACGGCCTGAAGCTGCTGAAGGCCGGCGGCATCGAGCCGGTGGTCGTCACCGGGCGCGACTCGGCCGCGGTGCGCCGGCGCGTCGCCGACCTCGGCCTCGCGCATGCCGTGTACGGCGCCGCCGACAAGCTCGCGGCGGCCGCGCCGCTGCTGGCGCAGCTGGGCGTGGGCTGGGACGAGGTCGCGGCGATGGGCGACGACTGGCCCGACCTGCCGCTGCTGGAGCGCGCGGCCTTTGCCTGCGCGCCGCCCAACGCGCATGCCGAGGTGCGGGCCGTGGCCCACCACGTCACCGCGGCCGCCGGCGGCCATGGCGCGGCGCGCGAATTCTGCGACCTGCTGCTGGTGGCCGCCGGCCGCTATGCCGCGCTGCTGGCCGGCCACCGGCGCACGCTGGACGCTGCCTAGGGCCGCATGAGCGTCGAGCTGCACATCCCCGACCTGCCCGAGGTGCCGATCTCGGTCGGTGCGCCGCCGGCCGGCGCGCCGCGGCCGCAGCGCATGCCCTGGCCGCTGCGCCTGCGCGAGCTGCTCGCCGGCTGGCTGCCGCTGCTGCTGATGCTGCTGCTGGCGCTGGCCACCTGGTGGCTGGTCGAGAACTCGCCGCGCCCGCCGGGGCCGGTGGTCGAGCGGCCGCTTTCCCCCGAACCCGACTACACGATGACGCGCTTCGCGCTCGAGCGCTTCGACGCCCAGGGCCGGCTGAAGCTGCGCATCGAGGGCGCCGAGATGCGGCACTACCCGGCCGGCGACCGCTTCGAGGTCGATGCGGCACAGATCCGCGCCGTCGCGCCCGACGGCCGCGTGACGCTGGCGCAGGCGCGGCGCGCCGTTGGCAGCGGCGACGGCAGCGAGCTGCAGCTGCTCGGCGGCGCGCAGGTCACGAGCACCGATGCACGCGGCCAGCCGCTGGTGATGCGCGGCGAATTCCTGCACGCCTTCCTGGTGACCGAGCAGGTCAAGTCGCACCTGCCGGTGCAGGTGACGATGGGCGCCAGCGAGCTGCGTGCGGCCGGGCTGGACTACGACCATCCGACGCAGCGCCTGGAACTCAAGGGGCCGATGCGCGTGGTGCTGCCGGCGCGGGCCGGCCGGGGCTGAGGACGTGACGGCGCCGCTGGTCTTCATCACCGGCGCGTCCAGCGGCATCGGCCAGGCGCTGGCCGCCGACTATGCCCGCCGCGGCTGGCGGCTGGCGCTGGTGGCGCGCCGGGTCGCCGAGGTCGAGGCCTGGGCCGCGCGCGAGGGCCTGCCGCGCGAGCGCTGGGAGGTCTACCGTGCCGACGTCGCGCTGCCCGACAGCATCGTCGACGCCGGCGCCGAGTGCATCGCGCGCCAGGGCCTGCCCGACGTGGTGATCGCCAACGCCGGCATCAGCGTCGGCATGGACACCGCCGAGCGCGAGGACCTGGAGGTCATGCGCGACACCTTCGCGACCAACAACCTGGGCCTGGCCGCCACCTTCCACCCCTTCCTGCGCGGGATGCGCGAGCGGCGCTCCGGCACGCTGGTGGGCATCGCCAGCGTGGCTGCCATCCGCGGCCTGCCCGGGCATGCCGCCTACTGCGCCAGCAAGGCCGCGGTGGTGGCCTACTGCGAGAGCCTGCGCGGCGAGTGCCGCGGCAGCGGCGTGCGGGTGGTGACGCTGCTGCCGGGCTACATCGCCACGCCGCTGACGGCGAGGAACCCCTACCCGATGCCCTTCCTGATGCAGCCGGCCGACTTCGCGGCGCGCGCCGCGCGGGCCATCGCCGCGGGCGACAGCTACCGCGTCATCCCCTGGCAGATGGCCATCGTCGCCAGGCTGCTGCGCCTGCTGCCCAATGCGCTGTTCGACCACATCTTCGCCGGCCGCGGGCGCAAGCCGCGGCGACCGCGCTGAAGCCGCAGACCCCGGGGCGGGCATGATCGACGTCGTCGTGCTGTTCTTCCTGCTCGGGCTGTTCGCGCGCCTGGTCGGCAGCGACCTGCGCCTGCCCGAGGCGCTGTACGAGACGCTGTCGATCTACCTGCTGCTGGCGATCGGCCTGAAGGGCGGCATCGAGCTCAGCCGCCAGCCGCTGGCGGCGCTGGCGCCCCAGGTGCTGGCCTGCATGGCGCTGGGCTTCGCGATCCCCTTCGTGCTGTACCCGCTGGCGCGCTGGCTGAAGCTGGCGGCGGCCGACGCGGCCTCGCTGGCCGCGCATTACGGCTCGGTCAGCGTGGTCACCTATGCCGTGGCGACGGCGGCGCTGGCGCGCGCGGGCATCGCGCACGAGGAGCATGCCGCGCTGTGGGTGGCGGTGATGGAGGCGCCGGGCATCGTCGCCGGCATCCTGCTGGCGCGCTGGGGCATGCGGCGCATGGGCGGTGACGCCGCGGCGGCGCCCTCGGGCTCCTGGGGCACGCTGGCGCACGATGTGCTGTTCGGCAAGAGCGTGCTGCTGCTGGCCGGCGGGCTGCTGATCGGCGCGGTGGCCGGCGAGGCCGGCACCAAGCCCATCGAGGCCGTGTTCGTGATCCCGTTCAAGGGCGTGCTGGCGCTGTTCCTGCTGGAGCTGGGCCTGGTGGCCGGCAGCCGGCTCGCGGAGCTGCGCCGCTTCGGGCTGGCGGTCGGCGTCATCGGGCTGGGGGCGCCGCCGCTGCTGGCGCTGGCCGGCGGCGCGACGGGCGTCGCGCTCGGGCTGTCCACCGGCGGCGTGGCGATCCTGGCCACGCTGGCCGCCAGCGCCAGCTACATCGCCGCGCCGACGGCGATGCGCATCGCGGTGCCGCAGGCCAACGCCGCGCTGTCCATCACCGCGGCGCTGGGCATCACGTTTCCGTTCAACCTGGTGGTCGGCATCCCGCTGTATATCGAGCTGGCACGGCGCTGGACCGGCTGACGTGGACCCGCGTTCGAACGCATGGGCACGCCCGTCCGCGCCGAGCACGAGCACCCCGTTCGCGCTGAGCCTGTCGAAGCGCGCGTGATCCTCGGGGCTTCGACAGGCGCAGCCCGAACGGGCCCCCCGACGAGCAAAGACGAACCGGCGAGAGGAAGGCAGCCATGACCCTGGCAAAGCACGACAAGACCCTGCTCATGATCCTGGCCGAGTCGGCCATCGAGAAGGCCCTGCTGCGCGATGCGCGCGAACGCGGCGCGCAGGGCTGGACGGTGACCGAGGTGCGCGGTGCCGGCCGCAGCGGCGTGCGCGAGGGGGCCTGGGAGGCCGACCGCACGATCGAGATGAAGATCATCTGCGACGAGGCGGTGGCCGATGCGATCGCCGCGCACGTGCTGCAGGCCTATGCCCAGAACTACGCGGTGTCGCTGACCTTCGCGCGGGTGCAGGTGCTGCGGCCGGAGCGCTTCTGAGCGGTCCCGGGGCTGTCCGGCCATGAGGCGGCCATGAGAAAGGGCGCCCGCGGGCGCCCTTCGTGCAGTGCGGTACGGGACCGGCGTTCAGTCGCCGTAGCCGCCGCGGTTGCCACCACCGCCGCCGCCGTAGCCGCCACCGCCACCACCGCCGCTGCGGCCACCGCCGCCACCGTAGGGGCTGCGGCCGCCGCCGCCACCACCGCCGTAGGGGCTGCGGCCACCGCCGCCGCCGCCACCGCCGCCGTAGCCGCCACCGCCGCCATAGCCGCCGCGGCTACCGCCGCCACCGCCATAGCCGCCGCCCGGACGGTCTTCGCGCGGGCGGGCCTCGTTGACGACGACCGCACGGCCTTCCAGGGCCTGGCCGTTCATGCCGTTGATGGCGGCTTGCGCCTCGGCGTCGGAGCCCATCTCGACGAAGCCGAAGCCCTTCGAGCGACCCGTCTCGCGGTCCATCATGACCTTGGCCGAGGTGACGGTGCCGAATTGCGAGAAGGCCTGCTGCAGCGAATCGTCGCGCACGGAATAGGCCAGGTTACCGACGTACAGTTTGTTTCCCACGGGGAGAGCCCTCTACAGATACCAGTGAAACCATGTGGAGCTCAACCCTGCGTGAACCATTCAGGCAATGGCGCGGCTGCCAGACACAGACTCCGTATTATGGAGTTCGTGAAGCCTTGCCTGTAAAGCGCGGCGGCGTCAAGTGTTGTTTTTCTAGGCCCCGGATTAACCCTCGGTGCCGCGACATGCGCTGCCGGTGCCCCGCCGCGGTGCGCCGCCCTACCATCGCGGCATGGAGCTGCTCAAGCCGCTGGTGGCGCTGCTGGCCATCGTCAACCCGGTCGGCGTGCTGCCCTTCTTCCTGAGCTTCACGCAGAACTTCAGCCGCGCGCAGCGCCAGCGCACGATCCGCATCAGCGCCTTCAGCGCCGGCGTGGTGATCGCCGTCAGCGCGCTCGCCGGGCTGCGCATCATCGAGTTCTTCGGCATCTCGCTGGCCTCGTTCCAGGTCGGCGGCGGCACGCTGCTGCTGCTGTCGGCGATCAGCATGCTCAACGCGCAGCCCGCGGAGACCCGCCCCGACGACGTCACCGAGGGCCGCGAGAAGGTGGACGCCGGGGCCAGCATCGCGGTGGTGCCGCTGACCATCCCGCTGCTGACCGGGCCGGCGACCATCTCCACCGTGGTCATCTACGCCGAGAAGACCCGCCAGTGGTGGGAGCTCGCGGTGCTGGTCGGCTACGGGCTCGTGATCGCACTGGTGACCTTCGTGGTCTTCACCGCCTCGGGGCGCATCGCGCGCGTGCTCGGGCGCACCGGCATCAACGTGATGACGCGGCTGATGGGGCTGATCCTGGCCGCGATGGCGGTGGAGCTGCTCGCCGACGGGCTGATGAAGCTGTTCCCGGTGCTCGGCGGCCCGCTGCCCTGATGAGGCCCGCACGCCCATGAACGAGACCTTCGACCACGTCATCGTCGGCGCCGGCACGGCCGGCTGCCTGCTCGCCAACCGCCTGTCGGCCGACCCGGCGCGCCGCGTGCTGCTACTGGAGGCCGGCGGCCGCGACGACTACCTGTGGATCCACATCCCGGTCGGCTACCTCTACTGCATCGGCAACCCGCGCACCGACTGGCTGTATTTCACCGAGCCCGATGCCGGCCTCAACGGCCGCCAGCTGCGCTACCCGCGCGGCAAGGTGCTGGGCGGCTGCTCCAGCATCAACGGCATGATCTACATGCGCGGCCAGGCACGCGACTACGACGGCTGGGCCGCCGCCACCGGCGACGAGGCCTGGGGCTGGGCCCAGTGCCTGCCGGTCTTCCGCCGCCACGAGGACCACTGGCGCGCCGGCGATCCCGGCTGGGCCGCGCACCACGGCGCCGGCGGCGAGTGGCGCGTGGAGCGCCAGCGCCTGCGCTGGGAGATCCTCGACGCCTTCGCCGCCGCCGCGCGCGAGGCCGGGCTGCCGGCCAGCGAGGACTTCAACCGCGGCGACAACGAGGGCGTGGGCTACTTCGAGGTCAACCAGCGGCGCGGCGTGCGCTGGAATGCCAGCAAGGCCTTCCTGCGCCCGGTGGCCTCGCGGCCCAACCTGGTCGTGCGCACGGGCTGCGAGGTGACCCGGCTCGTGCTGGAGCGCGGGCAGGACACGCCCTGGCGCGCCGCGGGTGTGGAGCTGCGCACGGCCGGCGGCGGCGCGCCGCAGCAGGTGCGTGCCACGCGCGGCGTCGTGCTCGCGGCCGGCGCGGTGGGCACGCCGGCGCTGCTGCAGCGCTCGGGCATCGGCGCGGGCGCGCTGCTGCATGGGCTGGGGGTGAGGCCGCTGCACGAGCTGCCCGGCGTGGGCGAGAACCTGCAGGACCACCTGCAGATCCGCGCCGTCTTCTCGGTGCAGGGCGTGCGCACGCTCAACACGCTGGCCAGTTCCTGGCTCGGCAAGGCGCGCATCGGGCTGCAGTACCTGCTGACGAAGAGCGGCCCGATGAGCATGGCGCCTTCGCAGCTGGGCGCCTTCACGCGCAGTTCGCCGGCGCAGCGCTGGCCGAACGTGGAGTACCACGTGCAGCCGCTGTCGCTGGACGCCTTCGGCGAGCCGCTGCACCGCTTCGACGCCTTCACCGCCAGCGTGTGCAACCTGAACCCCACGTCGCGCGGGCACGTGCGCATCCGCTCGCCGCGGCCGGAGGACGCGCCGCTGATCCAGGCCCGCTACCTGAGCACGCCCGAGGACCGCCAGGTCGCGGCCGACTCGCTGCGGCTCACGCGCCGGATCGCCGCGATGCCGGCCCTGGCGCGCTACCGGCCGCAGGAGGTGCGGCCCGGCGTGCAGTTCCAGAGCGACGAGGAGCTGGCGCGCCTGGCCGGCGACATCGGCACCACGATCTTCCACCCGGTGGGCACCTGCCGCATGGGCCGCGCCGACGACCCGCAGGCGGTGGTCGATGCCCGGCTGCGCGTGCGCGGCGTGGCCGCGCTGCACGTGGCCGACGCCAGCGTGATGCCCACCATCACCAGCGGCAATACCAACGCGCCGACGCTGATGATCGCCGAGCGCGCGGCGCAGTGGATCGCCGGGGCCGGGTGAGCCCCCGGCCGCCCACCCCCGCTTCGGCGGCGGGTTAGTCCGGATCCCCGGGCCGCGACGCGCGGTTACAGTGCGCCCACTTCCGGTGCGCACCGCCCGTTTGCGGGCGGCGCGGGCCGGGGTGGGGGCCTGAGGAGACGACAAACACCTGCGAAGAACCGGCCGCGGCGCCTGGGCCCGACCCGAGCGCCGCGGAGCCGACGAGACCGGTTCCTTGAAAGCGCCGCTAAGCCGGCGCTTTTTCATGCCTGCGCCGCGGCACGGCGGCCTACGATGGCCGCCGAACCTGCCACAGCGCGCGTGCCGCCCCCATGTCCGTGAACCCCGAACTGCGCAAGCTCGAGATCGACATCCCCTCGCAGCCGCAGGCGCTGGTGCAGCTGTCGCTGCTGCTCGCCGAGGAGGACATCAACCTGTCCGCTGCCGCGTCGCTGATCGAGACCGACATGGCGCTGGCCGCCGCGGTGATGAAGGCGGTCAACTCGTCGCTGTACGGCCTGAAGGGGCGCGTGCAGAGCGTGCAGCAGGCCATCACCTACCTGGGCATGCGCGAGGTCGCGGCGATCACCTTCGAGATGGGCCTGCGCGCCGCCTTCCCGCCGGCGGTGGAGCTCGAGCCGTTGTGGTCGCGCGCCGGCCGGCGCGGCCTGCTGATGGGCCGCCTGGGCCAGCGCCTGGGGCTGGACGGCTGGGCCGCGCACTCGGCCGGGCTGTTCGAGGAGTGCGGCAAGGCGGTGCTGTTCCGCCACGCCCCCGACCACTACCGCGCGATGCTGCGCGCCGCCGGCCACTACCCGGCGGGCGACCCCGGGCTGGTGACGCTGGAACATGCCGGCTTCGGCGTCAGCCACGACGCGCTGGGCGCCGCGCTGTGCGAGAGCTGGGGCCTGGGGCCCGCGGCGGTGACCTCGGTGCGCCACCACGTGCAGGCGCAGGCCACGCGGCAGCTGCCCGCGCTGCCCGCGCTGGCCCAGCCGGCGCAGGCCGCCGGCCGGCGCGCCATCCTGGCGCTGTCGGTGCTGGTGCATGTGCTGATGAACGAGGCCGAGGCGCTGGACGAGGCGGCCGCCGCCATCGCGCCGCAGGCCGACCTGGACCCGGTGCTGGTGCAGCGCGCCGCGCGCCAGGTGCAGGCGCAGCTGGACGAGGCGGCGCGCAACGGCCGCGATTGATCCCGCGCAAGCGTGCCCGGCGCCCCCGGGTGCGCCCGGCTGTCGGCGGCGGGCGGAGTTCGCTAGGCTGCGGCCATCGAAGCACATGACCGGCGGCCGCAGGGGGTTCGCCGGCGAAGAGCACCGATGAGCACCCCCGTCGCGGCCGACGCGCTGGCGCTGCAGCGCCTGTACCACTGGGAGCGCACCGCGCCGGAGCGCGTGGTGATGACGCAGCCGATGGGCGGCGGCGTCGTGCAGGACCACACCTGGCGCGAGGTGCTGGACCAGGCGCGGCGCATGGCCGCGCACCTGCAGGCCCAGGGCATCGCGCGCGGCGACCGCGTCGCGCTGCTCTCCAAGAATACCGCGCACTGGCTGATGTGCGACTTCGCGATCTGGATCGCCGGCGGCGTCTCGGTGCCGCTGTACCCGACGCTGGCCGCCGGCACGATCCGCCAGATCCTGGAACACAGCGGCGCGAAGCTGCTCTTCGTCGGCAAGCTCGACGGCTGGGACGCCATGCGGCCGGGCATCCCCGCCGGCCTGCCCTGCATCGCGCACCCGCTGGCGCCGGCGGACGCGCAGCAGCGCTACCCGCGCTGGGACGAGATCGTCGCCGCCACCGCGCCGCTGGCCGGCGAGCCGCTGCGCGCGGCCGACGAACTGTGCACGATCATGTACACCTCGGGCACCACCGGCGCGCCCAAGGGCGTGATGCACAGCTTCGGCACCTTCGCGTGGAGCGTGCAGTCGGGCCTGAAGCGCGTGCCCGAGGTGGACGCCGACGCGCGCATGCTCAGCTACCTGCCGCTGGCCCACGTGGCCGAGCGCACGCTGGTCGAGCATGGGCAGCTGGCCACCGGCATGCACCTGTACTTCGCCGAGAGCCTGGACACCTTCACGAAGGACCTGCAGCGCGCGCGGCCCACCGTGTTCTTCAGCGTGCCGCGGCTGTGGGTCAAGTTCCAGCAGGGCGTCAGCGCGAAGATGCCGCCGGCCAAGCTGGAGCGGCTGCTGAGGATCCCCATCCTGTCGGGCATCGTCCGCAGGAAGATCCTCGCGGCGCTGGGCCTGCAGGACTGCCGCTTCGCCGCCGGCGGCGCCGCGCCCATGCCGCCCGAGCTGCTGCGCTGGTATGCGCGGCTGGGGCTGGACCTGGTGGAGGTCTACGGCATGACCGAGAACTGCGGCGTCAGCCACGCCACGCTGCCCGGCCGGCAGCGCCCGGGCACCGTGGGCCTGCCCTACGACGGCGTGCAAAGCCGCATCGACCCCGCCAGCGGCGAGATCCAGGTCAAGAGCCCCGGCCTGATGCTGGGCTACTACCGCGAGCCCGAGCTCACGCGCGCCGCCTTCACGCAAGACGGCTGGCTGAAGACCGGGGACAAGGGCGAGGTCGACGCCGAGGGCTACCTGCGCATCACCGGCCGCGTGAAGGACCTGTTCAAGACCAGCAAGGGCAAGTACGTGGCGCCGGCGCCGATCGAGGACAAGCTCGTGATGCACGGCGCGGTGGAGGCCTGCTGCGTGACCGGGGCCAACCTCGGGCAGCCGCTGGCGCTGCTGATGCTCAACATCGACGCCGCGCGCCGCGCTGCGGAGCCGGCCGGCCGCACCGAGCTCGAGGCCTCGCTGGCGGCGCACCTGCAGCGCGTCAACGAACTGCTGGACCCGCACGAGCAGCTGGACTGCGTGGTCGTCACGACCGAGGCCTGGACGGTGGACAACGACCTCATCACTCCCACGTTCAAGGTCAAGCGCAACCGCATCGAGGAGCTGTTCGCGACGCACTACGATCGCTGGGTCGCGGAGGGCCGCGCCGTGGTCTGGCACAGCGCCTGAGCGGCGCCCGCGCGCCGGCGCGCCCCGCATCACCCTGAGCACCCGGATTTGCGAACGATCCGAACTGTCCGAACGAACCGAAAGACCGCCGCACCACCCGGCCGAGGAGACCCAAGATGAACACCACCGTGTCGAACGACGCGCTCGCCCTGCAGCGCCTGTACCACTGGGAGAAGACGGCGCCCAACCGCGTCGCCTTCACGCAGCCGCTGGGCGGCGGGCCGGTGCGCGACTACACCTGGCGCGAGGTCATGGACCAGAGCCGGCGCATGGCGGCCCACCTGAAGTCTCAGGGCATACAGCCCGGCGACCGCGTGGCGATCCTGTCGAAGAACACCGCGCACTGGATGATGAGCGACTACGCGATCTGGCTCGCCGGCGCCGTCTCGGTGCCGCTGTACCCGACGCTGGCGCCCACCACCATCCGGCAGATCCTGGACCACAGCGGCAGCAAGCTGCTGTTCGTCGGCAAGCTCGACGGCTGGGAGCACATGAAGCCCGGCATCCCCGAGGGCCTGCCCTGCGTGAGCCACCCGCTGGCGCCCGACGACGCGAAGAAGAGCTACCCGCAGTGGGACGACATCACCGCGAAGTCGCCGCCGATGGCCGAGAGCCCGCTGCGCGCCGACGACGACCTGTCGACCATCATGTACACCTCGGGCACCACCGGCATGCCCAAGGGCGTGATGCACACCTTCGGCAACTTCGCGCGTGCGGTGCAGACGGGCCTGAAGCGCGTGCCGCTGGTCGAGAGCTCGCGCATGCTGAGCTACCTGCCGCTGAGCCACGTGGTGGAGCGCGCGCTGGTCGAGCACGGGCAGCTGGCCACCGGCATGCATGTCTACTTCGCCGAGAGCCTGGACACCTTCACCAGCGACCTGCAGCGCGCGCGGCCCACCGTGTTCTTCAGCGTGCCGCGGCTGTGGGTCAAGTTCCAGCAGGGCATCAGCGCGAAGATGCCGCCGGCCAAGCTGCAGCGGCTGCTGAAGATCCCGATCCTGAAGGGCATCGTCAAGAAGAAGATCCTCACCGCGCTGGGCCTGCAGGACTGCAGCTTCGCCGCCGGCGGCGCCGCGCCCATGCCCGAGCAGCTGCTGCGCTGGTACACCTCGCTGGGCCTGCGCCTGGCCGAGGGCTACGGCATGACCGAGAACCTGGGCGCCACGCACATCTCCACCGGCGACCCGGCCGACTTCGGCACCGTCGGCCGCACCTACGACGGCGTGCAGTGCCGCATCGACCCGGCCACCGGCGAGATCCAGGTCAACTGCGCTTGGCTGATGCAGGGCTACTACAAGGAGCCCGAGAAGACCGCCGAGACCTTCACCGCCGACGGCTGGCTGAAGACCGGCGACAAGGGCTCGATCGACGCGCAGGGGCGTCTGCGCATCACCGGCCGCGTGAAGGACCTGTTCAAGACCAGCAAGGGCAAGTACGTGGCGCCGGCGCCCATCGAGGACAAGCTGGTGATGCACACCTCCATCGAGGCCTGCTGCGTGACCGGCGCCAACCTCGGCCAGCCGCTGGCGCTGGTGATGCTGAACATGGAGGCCGTCAAGCAGGCCGGCGACGGCGGCGGGCGCAGCGAGCTCGAGGCCTCGCTGGCCACCCACCTGGACGAGGTCAACGCCAAGCTGGACCCGCACGAGCAGCTGGACTGCCTGGTCGTGATGACCGAGCCCTGGACGGTGGACAACGACCTGATCACGCCGACCTTCAAGGTCAAGCGCAACCGCATCGAGGACCTGTTCGCGAAGAACTACGAGCGCTGGACCGGGATGCGCAAGAAGGTGGTCTGGCACCAGTAGGCGGCGCGCAGGCGCCGGCCGCCGCGCCTCACTGCGGGGCGGCCGGTGCCGGTGCCGGTGCCGGGGGCGCCGACGCCGGCGTCCTCGGCACCATCACCCCGGCGGCCAGCGGGATCTCCTCGCTCACGGTGACCTTGTTGACGAAGTGGCGGGTCTCGCCGAAGCAGCTGGTCGGCAGGCCGACCTTCTCGTCGTAGTGCAGGGTCACGCGCTTGCCCATGACCTGGCTGACCTGCGAGGCCACGGCGTCGTCGCGGATCGTGAAGAAGAACTTCTCCGGCGTCGTGCCGGGCAGCGAGACCATCGCCATCTCGCCCTCCCAGGTCTTGCACAGCCAGCCCTTGTGCGAGAGCTTCTGCACCCAGCCGGCGCGGTCGCCGGTGGAATAGTTCCAGCTCAGCGCGGCCCACAGGTACAGCGCAAACAGCAGCGCGGTCGCCACGAGCGGCAGGACGAGCTTCTTCAGCATGGGGGGCTCTCGGGGCCCGCGAGGCGGGCAGGCGCGCCGATTATCCGGCGCCGTCGAGCGCGAGCTCGGCCGCCGCCAGGTCGGCCAGCGCGGTGCCCACCGACTTGAACAGCGTGCACTCGGCGGCGTCCCGCCGCGCGGCCACCTCGCCGCGGCACAGCTGCGCCAGCGTGCCCTGCAGCGCCGCCGGCTGCCAGGCGCCTTCGGCCACCGCCTGCAGCACGTCGCCGCTCTTGGCCAGCGCCTCCTCGGTGTCGACGTAGACGCGGCAGCGTGCGAAGGCCGCGCCGTCGGCCTCGCGCATGGCCGGCGCGAAGCTGCCGATGAGGTCCAGGTGCGCGCCCGGCGCCAGCGCCGTGCCGGGCACCAGCGCGGCCTCCGACAGCGTCGCGCAGCTCACGATGTCGGCGCCCGGCAGCGCGGTGGCGAGGTCCTGCGTGGCCCGGGCCGAAAAACCCTGGCCGCGCAGCCGCGCCGCCAGCGCCTCGGCGGCAGCCGGCGTGCGGTTCCACACCGCCACCTCGTGCAGGCCGGGGCGCACCGCGCGCATCGCCTCGGGGACGAGGGCGCCCACGCGGCCGGCGCCCACCACCAGCAGCGAGCGCACATCGGCACGCGCCAGGTGGTCGGCCGCCAGCGCGGCCACCGCCGCGGTGCGCCGCGCCGTGAGCTCGCTGCCGTCCAGCACCGCCAGCGGCACGCCCGTGGCACCGTCGAACAGCGCATACACGCCGTGGATGCCGGGCAGGCCGCGCGCGGCGTTGCCGGGGAAGACGTTGACGATCTTGACGCCGTAGCGCGCCGGTTCGGGCCGCGTGCGCCAGGCCGGCATCAGCAGCGAGACGCCGGCCCCGCCGAGGGCGTGCACGTGGCGCGGCGGCACCTCGGCGCCGGCCGCGAAGGCGCGGCGCAGCGCGGCGACGAGCGCCGGGAACGGCAGCGCCGCGCGCAGCGCCGCGGCGGCCGGGCTGCGCATCGGCCCGCGCCGCGGCTTCAGCGGCGGTTGGCCTTGAAGTCGGTGAATACGCGCGTCTGCACGCGGCGGATGTCGTTGTTCAGCGGCTGCGGCACGGCGAGCTTCTTGATCTCGTCGGCGCTCGGGAAGATCGTCGGGTTGGACGCCAGCTCGGGCTTCACGAAGGGCTTGGAGGCCGCATTCGGGTTGCCGAAGAAGACCTCGTTGGTCAGCTCGGCGTGCACCTGCGGGCGCAGGATGTAGTTGATGAACAGGTGCGCATTCTTCGGGTGCTTGGCGTCCTTGGGGATCGCCATCGTGTCGAAGAACATCGTGGCGCCGCGCGGCGGGATCAGGGCCTGGATGTTCTGCCCGGTCTTGCCCTCGGCGGCGCGGTCGCGCGCGATGTTGAAGTCGCCCGAGTAGCCCAGCGAGACGCAGATCTGCCCGGCGGCCAGGTCGTTGATCGGGCCCGGCGAGAAGATGCGCGTGATGTTCGGGCGCGCGTCCATCAGCACCTTGCGCGCGGCGTCGTAGTCCTTGGCGTTGTTGCTGTAGCCGTTCATGCCGGCGTAGATCATGGCCACCGGCACCACCTCGCTGGCCGAGTCCAGCACGTGGATGCCGCAGCTCTTGAGCTTGCTCGCGTACTCGGGCTTGAAGATCAGGTCCAGCGGGTTCTCGGGCATCGGCGTGCTGCCGAGCGCGGCCTTGACCTTGTCGACGTTGATGCCCACGGTGACGAAGCCCCACATCCAGGTGACGAGGTGCTTGTTGCCCGGATCGGCCTCGGCCAGCTTGGCCAGCAGCGCCTCGTCCAGGTTCTTCCAGTTGCCGAGCTGGCTGCGGTCCAGCGGCTGGAACAGGCCGGCCTCGATCTGACGCTTGGCGAAGTGCGCGCTGGGCACCACGATGTCGTAGCCGGTGCGGCCGGCCACCAGGCGCGCGTGCAGCGTCTCGTTGCTCTCGATCGCCGCGTCGTAGCGCACCTTGATGCCGGTCTCCTTCTCGAAGTTCTTGATCGTCTCCGGGCCGATGTAGTCGGCCCAGTTCAGGATGTTCAGCACCTTGGGCTCGGCGGCCTGCGCATGGGCCGCGGCGGCCAGGGTGGCCAGGCCGAGGGCCAGGCCGGCGGCCCGCAGCACGCGGGCGAGGCGGAAGGGTTTCGTCGACATGGCAGCGGTTTCCTCGGCTGGCGTTGGACAGGACAGGACGGAACGGCGGCCGCTGGCCGCGTTGGGGCGCGATTGTGGGCCAGCAAGGCCCGTGCCGGAAAAACCCCGGGGGGGCTCAGGACTGGGCCGCGGCCGGCGCCGCAGCCGCGGCGGCGTCGCGCCGCCGGAACATGCCCCAGCCCTGCATCGTCATCACGGGCTGGCGGTGCTGGTTGCGCACGGTCCACTTCAGCTGCACCAGCCCGACCCCGGGGCGGCTGGCCATCGGCCGCGCGGCGACGACCTCGAAGCCGGTGGACAGGATGTCGCCCGGGTAGACCGGCGCCAGCCAGCGCAGCTCGTCGATGCCCGGCGAACCCAGGCTGGCCGAGTCCAGCAGGTAACCGTCGCACATCATGCGCATCGCCATCGCGGCGGTGTGCCAGCCGCTGGCGCACAGGCGGCCGAACAGGCTTTCGCGCGCGGCCTCCTCGTCCAGGTGGAAGGGCTGCGGGTCGAACTCGCGTGCGAAGGCGAGCACCGCCTCGCGCGTGACCGGCATGGCGCCGAATTCCATCGTGCGGCCGACCGGGAAGTCCTCCCACCACCAGCGGGGCGCCTGCTTCGGGGTCTTCGCGTCCGTCATCGGTGCCGAGCATAGCCGCGGCGACAATCGGCGCACCGTCCCCGACCCGACACTGCCATGACCCTGCTGATCCTCGGCCTCGTGATCTTCCTCGGCGTGCATTCGCTGCGCATCGTGTCCGAGGACCTGCGCACCCGGCTGCGCGCAAGGCTCGGCGAAGGCGCCTACAAGGGCCTGTACTCGGTGCTGTCGATCGCGGGCTTCGTGCTCGTGGTCTACGGCTACGCGCAGGCGCGGCTGGAGCCCACGCTGCTGTGGGCGACGCCGCTGTGGACGCGGCATCTCGCGGCGCTGCTGACCATCCCCGCCTTCGTGCTGCTGGTGGCTGCCTACGTGCCGGGCAACGCGATCAAGGCCAGGCTGCACCACCCGATGGTGCTGGGCGTCAAGGCCTGGGCGCTGGCGCACCTGGTGGCCAACAACACGCTGGCCGACCTGCTGCTGTTCGGCGCCTTCCTGCTCTGGGCCGTGCTGAGCTTCCGTGCGGCGCGCGCGCGCGACCGCGCCGGGCAGGCCGTCTATGCGCCGGGCCGTGCCGGGCCGACGGTCGTGACGGTGGTCGCGGGCCTCGCGGCCTGGGCGGCCTTCGCCTTCTGGGCGCACGCGGCCTGGATCGGCGTGCGGCCGTTCGGCTGAAGCCGGTCAGACCACCGTCTCGCCCACCGGCTGGACGAGGGCCTCGCCCTCGGCGCGGCCGGGGCTGACCGCGCGCGACACCGGCCAGGCCTGCAGCACGCCGGCCGGCGCCGGCACCAGCATCGGCGCCACCTCGGCCGGCTCCTGCAGCTCGCGCGACAGCCAGCGCGCCCAGTGCTCCTGCGGCACCAGCACCGGCATGCGGTCGTGGATCGGCGCCATCAGCGCGTTGGCGTCGGTCGTGACCACGCAGCAGCTCATGCGCCAGGGCGCGTTCTCGTCGGGCCGCCAGGCCTCGAACAGCCCGGCCATCGCGAGCAGGCTGCCGTTGCGCGCGCTGATGTACCAGGGCTGCTTGCCGGCGGGCGTGGCCTGCCATTCGTAGAAGCCGCTGGCCGGCAGCAGGCAGCGGCGGCGGCGCGCCGCCTGGCGGAACGAGGGCTTGTCGAACAGCCCGTCGGCGCGTGCGTTGTTGAGCTTGTGCGCCAGCCGCTCGTCGCGCGCCCAGTGCGGCAGCAGGCCCCAGCGCATGGTCTCGGCGATGCGCTCGCCCTCGCGTGTCTCGTAGACCACTGGCACGTCGGACTGCGGCGCGACGTTCCAGCGCCGCGGGAACGGCGTCACGCGGGTCAGGCTGAAGCCGGCGACCAGCGTCTGCGGGTCGTAGGCGACGACATAGCGGCCGCACATGGGGCGCCATCGTAGCCGCGGCGTCCCCCCGCCCGGGGGTGGGCGGCGACCCCCCGCGCGAGGCCCCCGCCGGCTCCGACCTCCTGGCGATGGCCCGCACCGGCGTCGCGGCCGAGCATGGCGGCCATGCGACGAGTGTTCGCCTGCCGCACCGGGAGCCCGCCATGAGCCTGCTCGAGAGCCTGCTGTCCCTGCTGACCGACCCGCGCCCGGCGACGCGCCGCGGCCGCCGTGCGCCGGACTGGGCCGACGCGCCCGCCGCGGCG
>CAZUPH010000025.1:20211-21986 GCA_964621995.1 uncultured Rubrivivax sp.
GACCACGAGGCCCTTCTTCGCGCGCTGCTGCATCGCCGCGGCGGCCTTGCGCCGGGGGGGGCCGACGCCCGCGCCGGGGTAGCGCCGGCGCCGCAGGAGGACCGCCCGCTGGGTTGCGGCTGGTTCGACTCCAGCCACGACCTCGAGCGCGGCCTGCTCGTGCGCGAACATGCCAGCCCGGACGCGCTGGCCGCGCAGCTGCCGCTGGGCTTCTGGCTGCAGTTGCACCTGGCCGACAGTTCGCGCGGCCTGCCCCGCGGCTGAGGCCGCGCGCTTGCGGGCATCATCGCGGCCTGGCCCCTGCGGGCCGCGGAGGATTCGACGATGCACCGGTCCCTGTTCCGGTCTGCGCTGCACCTGCTGGCCCGGCGGCCGGGCACCGCGCTGCTGGCCGCCGCGCTGGCGCTGCTGGTGGCCGGCTGCGGCGAGGTGGAGGTGGACCGCACCAAGGCGCAGCTGCGCGTGGTCAATGCCAGCGCCTATGCCGAGCTGGACCTGCGCACGGACGACAGCCTGCGCCAGGGCCGCATCGCCTACGGCGAGTCGGCCGGCTACCTGCAGCTGGACCCCGGCACGCCGACGCTGCACCTGGCCCGCAGCGGCTCGGCCACGCCGCTGGTCACGCAGGCGCCCTCGCTCGTGCGCAACCGCTACGCCAGCCTGCTCGCCTGGGGCCGCGAAGGTGCGCTGCAGGCCACGCTGCTGGACGACAACGTGACGCAGCCCGACAGCGGGCGCGCGCTGCTGCGGGTCTTCAACGCCGCGCCGGAGGCCGGCGCGCTGGACATCTACCTCACCGGCGCCGGCGACGACCTCGCCACGGCCGTGCCGTTGCAGGCCGGTGCGGCCGGCGGCGTGCTCGGCAACGCGCTCGCCGTGGACAGCCGCAGCTGGCGGCTGCGCGTGACGGCCGCCGGCAGCAAGACCGACCTGCGGCTGGACCTGCCGGCGCTGGTGCTGTCCAGCCGCGAGGTTGCCACGCTGGTGCTGACGCCGGCGCGCGGCGGTGCGCTGGTGAATGCGCTGCTGCTCGTGCAGCAGGGCGGCATCACGCGCCAGGACGCGGCTGCGGCCCGCGTGCGCGTGGTCGCCGGGCTCACCGACGGTGCCACCGTTGGCGCCACGGTCGGCGGCGTGGCGCTGATGAATGCCGTCGGCTCGCCGGCGGTCGGCCGGTATGCGCTGGTGCCGGCGGGCACGCGGCCGGTGGCGCTGGCCGTGGACGGCACGCCGCTGGCCGCCGCCGACGTGGCGCTGGAGCCCGGCGGCGACTACACGCTGCTGCTGCGCGGCCGCCCGGCGGCACCGGCGGCGAGCTGGCTGGAGGACGACAACCGCCCGGCGCTGGACGCTGCGGCCGCGCGGCTGCGCCTGGTGCACGGCGTGGCCGACCTGGCCGGGCCGCTGTCGCTGACGGCGGACTTCGTGCCGCTGGCCGAGGGCGTGCGGCCCGGCGCCGGCTCGGGCTACGGCGAGCTCGCCGCGACGACCACGGCGCGCTTGGCCGCCACCGCGGCCGGCCAGCCGGCGCCGCTGTACACCGCGGTCGACCAGCGGCTGGACGCCGGCGGCGTGTACAGCGTCTTCGTCGTCGGGCCGCTGGCGGCGCCCACCGGCATCCTGCGCCGGGACCGCTGAGCCCGGACGCATGACCGTCCCTGCGGACGGGCATGCGCGGGGCGAAGGGCGAGCGCCTGCAAGCGCGAGCGCGGCCCGCAGGGCTGAGCCCGGACGCATGACCGTCCCTGCGGACGGGCATGCGCGGGGCGAAGGGC
>CAZUPH010000025.1:22086-26228 GCA_964621995.1 uncultured Rubrivivax sp.
GAGCGCCTGCAAGCGCGAGCGCGGCCCGCAGGGCCGAGCCGTTCGTGTCAGGCCAGCCGCCCGGCGCGGAAGTCCTCCACCGCCTGGAAGATCTCCTGCTGGGTGTTCATCACGAAGGGGCCGTACTGGGCGATCGGCTCTGCGAGCGGCCGCCCGGCGATCAGGATCAGGCGTGCGCCCTGCGGCCCGGCCTGCAGCACGATGCCGTCGCTGCCCGGGGTGTTGGCCAGGATGGCCATGCGCTGGCGTCGCACCGCGGTGTCGCCGACGAGCACGAAGTCGCCGCGGTACACGTACACGAAGGCGTTGTGGGCGGCCGGCAGCGGCTGCTCGAAGCGTGCGTCCGGCGCCAGGTGCAGGTCCAGGTACAGCGGCTCGGTGCCCTCGCGCTGCACCGCGCCGGCCACGCCGTGCGTGCTGCCGGCGATCACGCGCGCGGTGACGCCCTGGCCTTGCCACTCCGGGATCTCGGTCGACGCGATGTCGCGGTACCAGGGCACGCGCATCTTGTCCTTCGCGGGCAGGTTCAGCCAGAGCTGGAAGCCTTCCATCGCGCCGTCCTGCTGCTCGGGCATCTCGCTGTGGATGACGCCGCGGCCGGCGGTCATCCACTGCACGCTGCCGGGCACCAGCAGGCCTTCGTTGCCGGCGCTGTCGCGGTGGCGCATGCGGCCCTGCAGCATGTAGGTCACGGTCTCGAAGCCGCGGTGCGGGTGGTCGGGGAAGCCGCCGATGTAGTCGCCCGGGTTGTCGGTGCCGAAGGCGTCCAGCATCAGGAAGGGGTCCAGCCGGCGCTGCAGGTTCTGCGTCAGCACGCGCACGAGCTTGACGCCGGCGCCGTCGCTGGTGGCCTGGCCCTGGACCAGGCGCTCCACGGTGCGCGGGGTGGCGACGGTGGCGAGGGTGGTGGTGTCCATGCGCTCACTGTAGCGAGCCTGCCCGCACCGCGGATTGCCGGGACTTGTACAGTCCGTTCGAATCCACGCGACGACGGAGGCCCGCGCGATGAAGGCGATCTGGAAAGGCACCGTGGTGGCCGAGAGCGACGACACCGTCGTCGTCGAGGGCAACCACTACTTCCCGGCCGAGGCCGTGAAGAAGGACTACCTGCTGCCGAGCAACACCAAGACGATGTGCTCGTGGAAGGGCCAGGCCAGCTACCACACGCTGTTCGTGAACGGCGACGCCAATCCCGACGCGGCCTGGTACTACCCGGAGCCCAAGGAGGCGGCCGCGCAGATCAAGGGCCGCATCGCCTTCTGGAAGGGCGTGCAGGTCGTCGAATAGGCGGTCCCGGCGGTCCCGGCGGGGCCGCCGGGGGCCTCATCAGATGCCCAGCAGCTTCTTGGCCTCGGCCAGCAGGCGCATCGACTCGGCGTGGTTGCCGGCCTTGTGCGCGGCCTCGCCGTCCGCGCGCAGCTTCTTCACCTTCTCGGCATTCTCGGCCGTGAGCTGCGGCTTGGTGCCCAGCTTGGCGTCGATCGTGCGCATCTCGCCCGGGCAGCCATGGGCGTGGGCGGCGGTGGCGGCACCGGCCAGGGCCAGTGCGGCGGCAAGGGCAACGAACCTGCTCATCGGAAACTCCTCGAAGAGTGCGGGGAACACGAATTGTTCGGCCAGTGCGCCGACCCTGCCCGCGAAGGTGGCATGAATGCGCTGCCGGCCCTCGCGCCGCCGCACCGGCGGCGCCTGCGCGAGATCTGGCGCTCGGCCGGCTGGCCCTGCCGCGATGCGCTGGAGCTGGACCTGCTGGCTGCCGGGCTGCTGGCGCGGCAGTGGGACGGCGAGGGCCGCGAGACGCTGCGTGTCACCGACGCCGGCATCGCGCTGCTGGCCGCGGGCCGCGCCCGTGCACAGGCTGCGCTGTCGGCGCACGAGGCGCTGGTCGCGCGCATCGCGCTGGCGATGCAGCGCGCCGGCCGCGTCGTCTGGCGCGGCCTCGCGCTGCGCGCGCCGCTGCCGGCCGAGGGCGGCGGCACCCGCTGGGCGGCGGCGATGCCGGACCTGTACTCGATCCGCCACACCACGGTGGAGGACTACCTCGAGCCGGTGGTGCACGAGATCAAGGTCAGCCGCGCCGACCTGCTGGCCGACCTGCGCCGCCCGGCCAAGGGTGCCGCCTACCTGGCGCTGGCCGGCGAGTGCTGGTACGTGCTGAAGCAGGGCATCGCCGAGCCGGACGAGGTGCCGCCGGCCTTCGGCGTGCTGCTGGCCGGCGAGCGCGACCTGGAGGTGGGGCGCCCGGCGCCGCGGCGGCCGATGCGCCTGGCCTTCGGGACCTGGATGGCGCTGGCCCGCGCCGCCGCCGAGCCGGCACCGGACGACGACCCGCAGGCCCCGCTGGGCGGGCCCGCTTGAGCTGCGCCGGCCCCGCAGATGCGGGGCCGCGCCAGTGCCGGCGGCGCGGACCGGGGGAACACCCGCCCCGCGCGCGGTGGCGGCGTCGGCGCACAATCGCAGACCTTCTGAGCCCCGGCGCGTCGTGCCGCGGTGCCGGCCACGAGCCGGCAGCGCGGCCGCCCGCCGGGCGCCCGCCCGGAGCCCACGACCATGAAGTCCCGCCTGTCCGCCGCCGGCGCTGCCGCCGCGATCGCCCTGGCCCTGCTGGCCACGGCGCCGGTCCATGCCGCCGCCCCCAGCCTGCCGTCGACCAACGTCGCCTGGCTGCCGGCCGCCGCCGACGCCGACATCGAGAACGCCTTCGCGCAGGCCCGTGCCGCGGGCAAGCCGCTGCTGCTGTACTGGGGCGCCACCTGGTGCCCGCCATGCAACCAGCTCAAGGCCACGCTGTTCAACCGCCAGGACTTCGCGGCGCTGTCGCGTTCCTTCGTCGCGGTGCACGTGGACGGCGACCGCCCGGGCGCGCAGAAGATCTCGCGCCGCTTCAAGGTCAGCGCCTACCCGACCGTGCTGCTGCTGCGCGCCGACGGCAGCGAGATCACCCGGCTGCCCGGCGAGGTCGACGCGCCGCAGGTCATGGCGGTGCTGCAGCACGGCCTGGCCGGCGGGCGCAACGTGAAGGCCGTGCTGGCCGATGCGCTGGCCGGCAAGGCGCTGCAGCCGGCCGAGTGGCGCCAGCTCGCCTTCTATTCCTGGGACCTCGACGAAGGCCAGCTGCTGCCCAAGGCCGAGCTGCCGGGCACCCTGGTGCGCCTCGCCGCGGCCAGCCCGGCCGCCGACGCCGAGACGCAGAACCGCCTGTGGCTCAAGGCGCTGGCCGCCAGCGAGGGCGGCGAGGGCGTCAAGCCCGACGACGCGCTGCGTGCGCGCGTGCAGCGTGTGCTGGCCGACCCGGTGCTGTCGCGCCAGATGATGGACGTGCTGACCGGCAGCGCGCGCACCCTGGTCAACGTGCTGCAGCCCGAGGGCAGCCCCGGACGCGTGCCGCTGCTCGCCGGCTACGACGCCGCGCTGCGGCGACTGCAGGCCGACACGACGCTCTCGCGCGCCGACCGCCAGGGCGCGCTGCTGGCGCGCGTGGAGCTGGCGCGGCTGGGGCAGGGCCTGGCGCGTGACGCCGTGCAGGTGGCGCTGCCGGCGCCGCTGCTGCGCGAGGTGCGCGAGCAGGTCGCGCGCGACGACCGCGAGATCCGCGACGGCTACGAGCGCCAGGCCGTCATCACCAGCGCGGCCTGGATGCTGGGCCGCGCGGGGCTGTGGGCCGACAGCGAGACGCTGCTCAGGAACAACCTGGCGAAGAGCCACTCGCCGTACTACCTGATGAGCCAGCTGGGGGGCAACGCGCGCCGCCAGGGCCGCAGCGACGAGGCGCTGCGCTGGTACGGCGAGGCCTTCGACAAGAGCGAGGGCCCGGCGACCCGGCTGCAGTGGGGCGCCGCCTACCTGACCGCGCTGGTGGAGCTGGCGCCGCAGGACGCCGCGCGCATCGAGTCCACCGCGGCGCAGCTCTTCGCCGAGGCCGCGAAGGACAGCGGCGCCTTCGACGGGCGCAGCGCGCGCTCGCTGCAGCGCGTGGGCCGCGCGCTGCAGGGCTGGAACAAGGACGGCGCGCAGGCCGCGGTGCTGCAGCGCCTGCAGGGCCGCCTGGCGCAGACCTGCGCCGGCGTCGAGACCGCCGACGGCCGCCGCGCCACCTGCGAGGCGCTGCTCAAGCCGGCGGACAAGGCGGCATGACCGAGGGC
>CAZUPH010000025.1:26238-29209 GCA_964621995.1 uncultured Rubrivivax sp.
GCTCGGCGAACTCGGCCAGGCGCGCCGCCGCCTGGCCGCGCTGCTGGCGACGACGCCCTTCGCCGGCGCACTGCAGGCCGCGGCGCCGCCGCGCGGCATGGCCAACGGCCCGGCGGCCGGCGGTGCCGCGAACGGCACGCCCGACGGCGGCGGCGACTACACCGGCCGCTGGGTGCATGCCTTCGCGGCCTACGGGGCGCCGAAGTACGGCCCGGATTTCCGTCACGTCGACTACGTCGACCCCGAGGCCCCGCGCGGCGGCACGCTGCGGCTGAAGAACCCGGACCGCCGCACCAGCTTCGACAAGTTCAACCCCTGGACGACACGCGGCAACTCGCCGGCCGGCGTGATGATCTGGATGGTCGAGACGCTGGCCCACCTGGGCCAGGACGAGCCGTTGACGATGTACGGGCTGCTTGCCGAGGCGATCAAGGTCGCGCCGGACTTCTCGCACGTCGAGTTCCGCCTCCGGCCCGAGGCGCGCTTCAACAACGGCGACCCGGTGACGCCCGAGGACGTGCGCCACAGCTGGGAGATGCTGGCCGGCAAGGGCGCCTCGCCGGCGTACCAGACGCAGGTGGCCGGCATCGCGCGCGTGGCCGTGGTGGACGCACGCACCGTGCGCTTCGAGTTCAAGGAGGCCTCGCGCGGGCAGGTCTTCATCGCCGGCACGCTGCCGGTCTTCAGCCGCAAGTGGGGCCAGGACCCGGGCTGGACGCCGGGACAGCCGGTGAAGCCCTTCGACCAGATCGTCACCGACCACCCGATCACCAGCGGCCCGTACCTGATCGACAAGGTCGACATGCCGCGGCGCATCGAGTTCCGCTTCAACCCGCAGTACTGGGGCCGCGAGCTGCCGATACGCCGCGGGCACTTCAACTTCGAGCGCGTCGTCTACCGCAACTACAGCGACAACGCGATCGCGCTGGAGGCCTTCAAGGCCGGCGAGTTCGACCTCATCAAGGAGTACTCCTCGCGCGTCTACGTGCGCCAGCACAAGGGCGTGAAATGGTCCGACGGGCGCATCCTCGCGGTGACGATCCCCAACCGCTACGGGCAGTACCAGCAGAGCTACCAGCTCAACCTGCGCCGGCCGCTGTTCCAGGACATCCGCGTGCGCGAGGCGCTGACCTACACCTACGACTTCGAGAACCTGAACAAGACGCGCATCTTCAGGCGCGGCAGCAGCCTGTTCAACAACTCGGAGTTCGCGGCCCAGGGGCTGCCCGGGCCGGGCGAGCTGGCGCTGCTGGAGCCCTTCCGCGCCCAGCTGCCGCCGCGCGTGTTCGGCCCCGCCTACGTGGCGCCGCGCACCGACGACGACCCCAACGGCCTGCGCCGCAACCTGCTGAAGGCGCGCGAGCTGCTGGACGAGGCCGGCTGGAAGCTCGACGGCAGCGGCACGCTGCGCAATGCGAAGGGCGAGCCCTTCGTCATCGAGTACATGCTGCCGCAGTCGCAGAACATCGTCGAGTGGCAGCGCAACTGCCGCAAGCTGGGCATCGAGCTCAAGGAGCGGCTGGTCGACTTCGCGCTGTACCGGCGCCGGCTGCAGCAGTACGACTTCGACATGGTCGGCATCGTCGAGGGCCGCTTCACGCTGCCGGAGGCGGCCGTGATGGCGGCGATCTACGGCAGCAAGTCGGCCGACGAGCCCGGCAACAGCAACTACCGTGGCGCCAAGCACCCGGCGGTCGATGCGCTGATCGGCGCGATGGACCGCGCCGAGACGCTGGCCGAGCTGCGCGACGCCACGCGCGCGCTGGACCGCGTCGTGATGTGGCATTTCTGGCAGGTGCCCAACCTGTACGTGGCCAGCGAGAACGTCTCGCACTGGAACAAGTTCGGCAAGCCGAAGAACATGGCCCACTACTTCCAGACCGACACGCTGATCGGCGGCTTCATCGAGCACGCGCCGTGGCCGATCTGGACCTGGTGGGACAAGTCCCTGGACAAGCGCACGGCAGCGGCGGCGCCGAAGGCAGGCTGAGACGATGCTGTTCTACGTCCTCAAGCGCATCGCGCTGATGGTGCCCACGCTGCTGGGCGCGCTGACCATCACCTTCATCGTCATGCAGTTCGTGCCCGGCGGCCCGGTGGAGCAGATCCTGGCCGAGGCGCAGGCCGGCGTCGGCGGCGACGCGGGCGGCGGCTACAAGGCCGGCCGCGACATCGACGCCAAGCAGCGCGAGGAGCTGATGAAGCTCTACGGCTTCGACAAGCCAGCGCACGTGCGCTACTTCGAGATGCTCGGCAACTTCGCGCGCTTCGACCTCGGACGCAGCTTCCTGCAGAACAAGGGCGTGTGGGAGCTGATCAAGGAGAAGCTGCCGGTGAGCATCTCGCTGGGGCTGTGGACCTTCCTGATCAGCTACGCGATCAGCATTCCGCTGGGCGTGGCCAAGGCGGTGCGCGAGGGCACGCGCTTCGATGCCGTGACCACCGCCTTCGTGCTGCTGGGCTATGCGATCCCGGGCTTCGTGCTCGGCGTGCTGCTGATCGTGCTGTTCGCCGGCGGCACCTTCTTCGACTGGTTCCCGCTGCGCGGCCTGACCAGCGACAACTGGGAGGAGCTCTCGACCTGGGGCAAGGTCAAGGACTACTTCTGGCACCTAGCGCTGCCGCTGACCTGCCTGGTGATCACCAGCTTCGCGGTGGTCACGCTGCTGACCAAGAACACCTTCGTCGAGGAGATCCGCAAGCAGTACGTGCTGGTCGCGCGCGCCAAGGGCCTGAGCCAGGAGCGTGTGCTGTACAAGCACATCTTCCGCAATGCGCTGATCCCGCTGGTGACGGGTTTCCCGGCGGCCTTCATCGGCGCCTTCTTCACCGGCTTGGGAGCCGGAGCCGCGGCTTCAGGCGGCGGCTCGGCCTTCTTCTTGCAGGAGGAGAAGGCCAGAGGCAGGAACATGGCTGCGGCCAAAGCGATGGAGAGGTTCTTCATGCGTAAACCTTAATAAATATCGATGCA
>CAZUPH010000026.1:0-28379 GCA_964621995.1 uncultured Rubrivivax sp.
GAGGCCGCGGCGCCGTCGTGGAACTCGAAGTCCTCGCGGAACATCGCCAGCAGGTGCTCCTCCAGGCCCATCATCAGCGGGTGCACCCAGCTGTCGAAGATGACGTTGGCGCCCTCGAAGCCCATCTGCGGCGAGTGGCGGGCCGGGAAGTCCTGAACATGTACCGGCGCGGAGATCACCGCGCAGGGCAGCTTCAGCCGCTTGGCGATGTGGCGCTCCATCTGGGTGCCCAGCACCAGCTCGGGCTGGGCCTCGGCGATGTGCTGCTCGACCTCGAGGTAGTCGTCGCAGATCAGCGGATCGACCCCGTACAGCTTGGCCGCCTCGCGCAGCTCGCGCGCGAATTCGCGGCTGTAGCTGCCCAGGCCGACGACCGTGAAGCCGAGTTCGCGCGCCGCAATGCGCGCGGCGGCGATGGCGTGCGTGGCGTCACCGAAGACGAAGACCCGCTTGCCGGTCAGGTAGGTCGAGTCCACCGACTTCGCATACCAGGGCGAACGCGCGCCCGGCGCCGCCAGCGCGGGCGCCGGGTCCACGCCGGCCAGCTTCGCGACCTCCTCGATGAAGTCGCGCGTGGCGCCATGGCCGATCGGCACCGTGCGCGTGAAGGGCTGCGCGAAGGCGCGCTGCAGGTAGTTCGCGGCCTGCTGCGCCGTCTCCGGGTAGAGCACGACGTTGAAGTCGGCCAGGTGCAGCTTCGCGACGTCGGCCGCCGTGGCGTCCAGCGGCGCGACCACGTGCACGTCCACGCCCAGCAGCGCGAGCAGCTTGGTGACCTCGGCGACGTCGTCGCGGTGGCGGAAGCCCAGCGCGGTGGGACCGAGCAGGTTGCAGCACTTGCGCTCGCGCGCCGGGCGCTTCGGCACCGCCTCGCGGCGCGGCGAGAGTGCACGCACGAGCTGGTAGAAGGTCTCGGCGGCGCCCCAGTTCTCCTTGCGCTGGTAGGCCGGCAGCTCCAGCGGCACCACCGGCACCGGCAGCGCCAGCGCGGCGGCCAGGCCGCCGGGGTCGTCCTGGATCAGCTCGGCGGTGCACGAGGCGCCGACCAGCATGGCCTGCGGGCGGAAGCGGTCGTAGGCCTCGCGCGCCGCGGTCTTGAACAGCTCGGCGGTGTCGCTGCCTAGGTCGCGCGCCTGGAAGGTGCTGTAGGTGACCGGCGGGCGGCGGTCGCGGCGCTCGATCATCGTGAACAGCAGGTCGGCGTAGGTGTCGCCCTGAGGCGCGTGCAGCACGTAGTGCACGTCCTTCAGCGCGGTGGCCACGCGCATCGCGCCCACGTGGGGCGGGCCTTCGTAGGTCCAGACGGTCAACTGCATCGTCGTGGTTCCTTGGGGCGGTCGTCAGGCGGCCGTCATGCGGCGAGCAGCGCACGCCGGCGCAGCGGCCGCGCAAACAGCTCGGCCAGGTCGGCCGCCTGCTCGTAGCCGTGGATGGGGCTGAAGACGAGCTCGATCGCCCACTTGGTGGCCAGGCCCTCGGCCTCCAGCGGGTTGGCCAGGCCGAGGCCGCAGACCGTGAGGTCGGCGCGCACGGCTCGGCAGCGGTCGAGCTGGCGGTCGACGTCCTGCCCCTCGCTGAGCGTGGTGCCGGCCGGCAGCCAGGCCAGTTCCTCGGCCAGGTGCTCGCGGTGCAGGTAGGGCGTGCCGACCTCGGTGAGCCGCATGCCGAGCTCGCGCGCCAGGAAGCGCGCGATCGGCAGCTCGAGCTGCGAGTCGGGGAAGAAGAAGACGCTGCGGCCCTCCAGCGCCGCGCGCTGGCGGGCCAGCGCCTGCTGCGCGCGCTGGCGCGCTGCGGCGGTGACCTGCAGCACGCGCGCGGCCGGGATGCCGAAGGCCGCCGCGGCGGCGGCCAGCCAGGCCGTGGTGCCCTCGACGCCGATCGGGAAGGGCGCGGCGATGCGCTGCGCGCCGCGCAGCGCCAGCGTGCGCATCGTGTCGCCGAGGAAGGGCTGGGCCAGCAGCACGCGCGTGCCGGCGCCGACTGCCGGCATCGCGTCGCTGCGGCGCGCCGGCAGGAAGGCCACGCGCGGCAGGCCGATGCCGCGCAGCAGCCGCGCCAGCTGGTCCTCGACGATGTCGGGCAGCGCGCCGGCGACCAGCAGCGCCGGCGCGTCGTCGGCCGCCAGCGTGGGCACCAGCGCGGCCAGGCAGGCGTCCTCGCCCTGCGTGAAGGTGGTCTCGATGCCGCTGCCGGAGAAGTTGAGCACGCGCACCTGCGGCTGGTGGCGGCGCGACAGCCGCTCGGCTGCGCGCGACAGGTCCAGCTTGATGACCTCGGACGGGCAGGAGCCGACGAGGAACAGCGTGCGGATGTCCGGCCGGCGCTCGAGCAGGCGCTGCACGACGCGGTCGAGTTCCTCGTTCGCGTCGGCCAGGCCGGCGAGGTCGCGCTCGTCGAGGATGGCGGTGGCGAAGCGCGGCTCGGCGAAGATCATCACGCCGGCGGCGGACTGCAGCAGGTGCGCGCAGGTGCGCGAGCCGACGACGAGGAAGAAGGCGTCCTGGATCTTGCGGTGCAGCCAGACGATGCCGGTGAGGCCGCAGAAGACCTCGCGCTGGCCGCGCTCGCGCAGCACCGGGGCGTCGGCGCAGCCGGGCTCGGCGCGCAGCGGGATCACGGCATTCATGCCGGGGCTCCTTCGGCGCCGCCGCGCACGGCCGCGCCCTCGCCCAGCCGGGCGGCGCGCAGCTTCAGCAGGAACTGCGCCGCGTTGATCACGTAGGCCGCGTAGGCCGCCAGCGCCAGCAGCATCTGGCCCTGCGCGCCCAGCGCGCCGGTGGCCAGCGCCGCCAGGTAGGCGGTGTGCAGCGCCAGCACCAGCATGCTGAAGACGTCTTCCCAGAAGAAGGCCGGCGCGAACAGCCAGCGGTCGAAGACCACCTTCTCCCAGATGCAGCCGGTGACCATGATCGTGTAGAGCAGCAGGGTCTTCAGCACCACCGACGCGGTGGCGGCGGCATAGCCCTCGCCGCCGGCCAGGAAGCGCAGCACCAGCCCCAGGCTGATCGCGAAGACGAGGAACTGCAGCGGCGCCAGCACACCCTGCACCAGCGTCCAGCGCGTGGCGTCGCGGCGGCGGCGCTGCTCGGGCGTGTACAGCGGGCGTGCCGTCGGCGTCGCGGCGCGGTGCACTCGGGGCGGGGGGCGGCTCATCAAGGTGCCCCCAGACTAGGGCGTGCCCGTCGGAATGTCAATCGAGATAGACGTAATGCCGACTTGACACTTACCCACCCCCCGGCCGATGATGCTTCGCAACACTGGCCGTGCGCTTCCGTGACACGGGGCCTTCGGTGCGGGTGGGCACCCCGGCGTCCTGCGGGACTGTCGGGCGCCGACCTCGCCGGCGACATCCGAAGCTCTCAACTGGTGCAAACACCGAGATGGATGTTTTGACGCTGAGGAGGTCGAGGTGTACAACCCAAGACGTTTGCTCCGGTGGCCCGGCAGTCAGGATTTCACCGAAACGGGCGAACCGGTGGAGCGCGGCGAGGTCTGGCGCGAGGTGCTCTCGCTCCAGTCGGTGTCTTGCAGCGTGTACCACCCGAGTCTGCTCCGACCCCTGCGTCTGACGGACACGCTGCGGGAGAAGTCGATGCAGGTGGGTCCGTCACACGACGGTGGGGGGCAGGATGGCGACACCGGTGCGCTGTCCTGGGGTGACGCGGCCGCCAACGCGCCGCTGTCGCGGCTGGGCGCGACCCTGATCGATGCCCGCGAGCGCATCGCGCGCCTGACGCGCACCATCGAGTCCGAGGTCATTCCGCGCCTGGTGCGCCAGCACCGCGAGGACGGCAGCGCCGGCGCGGCGGCCGGCCCGCCGTCGCCGCAGGAGGTCGAGGACTTCGTGCGCGCGCTGCTCGACGACGCCGAGGCACGCGCCGACGAGGCCATCGCGGCGCTGCGCCGGCGCGGCCTGAGCGTCGATGCGCTGTACATGGACCTGCTGGCACCGGCCGCGCGCGAGCTCGGCCGCCAGTGGGAAGAGGACCTGTGCGACTTCGCCACCGTGACGGTGGGCCTGGGGCGGCTGCAGCGGCTGCTGCGCCGGCTCAGCCCGGCCTTCGGGTCCGAGGTCGAGCATCCGCCCAGCGGCCGCCGCGTGCTGCTGACGCAGCCGGCGGCCGAGCAGCACATGTTCGGCCTGTCGATGGTGGCCGAATTCTTCCGCCGCGACGGCTGGGACGTGCTGGGCGGCATCGCCGGGGTCGGCATCGACGCGGTGGCCTGGGCCCGGCGCGACTGGTTCGACGTCGCCGGCTACTCGATCGGCAGCGAGCTGCACCTGCCCTGGCTGAAGGACGGCATCGCCGAGCTGCGCCGGGCCTCGCGCAACCGCGCGCTGGTGGTGCTGGTCGGCGGGCCCCTGTTCACGATGCGCCCCGATCTTTACCGGGAGGTGGGCGCCGACGCCACCACGGACGGCCGCGACGCACCGCGATTGGCTGAGACAATGCTGTCCGGTCGCGTGCACACGAAGGAGAGGTAGAGGCACGCGTGTCCCGATAAACACAAGGATGCGACCCGTGCCTTTCGGCCGTTCCCGCACCCGGGCCTTCGCCAGCTGAGGGCCCGATGGCTGCACGAAAACTTCTCGGTGATCTCGATGCCCGCACCGCCTCGCGGCTGATCGAATCGTCCAGCGACCTCGCCCTCGTGCTCGACGGCGAAGGCACCATCCTCGACGTCGTCACGCACGACGCCGAGCTCGCCGACCGCGGCGCGGCCGCCTGGCGCGGCCGCCACTGGAGCGACACCGTCACGCTGGAGAGCCGCGACAAGGTGGCGCAGATGCTGGCCGAGGCCGAGGCCGCGGTCGCCACGCGCCGGCGCCAGGTCAACCACCCGACGGCCGGCGGCGAGGACCTGCCGATCCTGTACTCGGCGGTGCGCGTGGACGCCGACAAGCGCGCGCCGGCGCAGCGCCGCTTCGTCGCCTTCGGCCGCGACCTGCGGCCCACGGTGGCGCTGCAGCGCCGCCTGGTCGAGGCGCAGCAGGCGATGGAGCGCGACTACTGGCGCTTCCGCGAGGCCGAGACCCGTTACCGCAACCTGTTCCAGACCGCGCCCGAGGCGGTGCTCGTCGTCGACGGCCAGAGCCAGAAGGTCGTCGAGGCCAACCCGGCGGCCGAGGCGCAGTTCTCGAAGATCGCGCCGCGGCTCGTCGGCGCCGCACTGACCTCGCTGTTCGACGACGCCGCGGCCGAGGCGCTGCAGTCGCTGCTGGCGGCGGCGCGCACCGTCGGCCGGCGCGAGCCGCTGCGCCTGCGCCTGGCCGACGGCCGCACCGAGGTGGCGGCCAGCGCCTCGCTGTTCCGCCAGGACCAGGCGCCGTTCCTGCTGCTGCGGCTGCTGCCGGTGGCCGCGCCGCTGACGGAAGCGCAGCGCGGGCGCACCTCCGCGGCGGCACTGCGGCCGCTGGCCGGCACCGACGACGCGCTGCTGCAGAGCTTCCTGCGCAGCGCGCCGGACGCCGTGGTCTTCACCGACCACCAGGGCCGCGTCACGCACGTCAACCGCGCCTTCGCGGCCATGGCGCAGCTCAGCGCCGAGGACCAGGCGCGCGGCGAGATGCTGGACCGCTGGATCGGCAGCACCGGCGTCGAGCTCGGCGTGCTGATCGGCAACCTGCGCCAGCGCGGCTCGGTCGGGCTGTTCCGCACCACGCTGCGCGGCGAATACGGCGCCACGCTGGAGGTGGAGCTCTCGGCCTCGACGCTGGACGTGCCCGGCGCCGGGGCCGCGCAGCGGCCGGCGCTGGCCTTCGCGGTGCGCGACGTCGGCCGCCGGCTGCAGGGCGGGCCCGACGATGCGCGCGTGCCGGCGGCGAAGGTCTCGCGCTCGGTCGGCGAGCTCACCGAGCTGGTCGGGCGCGTGCCGATGAAGGAGATCGTCAGCGAGACGACCGACCTGATCGAGCGGCTGTGCATCGAGACCGCGCTGCAGATGACCAACGACAACCGCGCGCTGGCCGCGCAGCTGCTCGGGCTGTCGCGCCAGAGCCTGTACGTCAAGCTGCGCCGCTTCGGGCTGGGCGACCTCGGCGCCGGCGGGGACGCCGGCGACTGACAGTTTTTGTTGACTCTGAAGGTGTAAATCAGAGTTGACGAATTCCGGCCGCCGGCGCAGCATCGCCGCATGGCCCTGCCCGCGCCTTCGGCCGTCGCCGAACTGCTCAAGCCCATCACCTGGTTTCCGCCGATGTGGGCCTTCGGCTGCGGCGTCGTCGCGTCGGGGCAGTCGCTGGACGGGCGCTGGTGGCTGGTGCTGGCCGGCGTGCTGCTGGCCGGGCCGGCGGTGTGCGCCACCAGCCAGGCCGTGAACGACTGGTTCGACCGCCACGTCGACGCGATCAACGAGCCGCAGCGGCCCATCCCCTCGGGCCGCATGCCCGGGCGCTGGGGCCTGTGGGTGGCGCTGATCTGGACCGTGCTGTCGCTGGCGCTGTCGCTGGTGCTCGGGCCCTGGGGCTTCGGCGCCGCGGTCGTGGGCCTGTTGCTGGCCTGGGCCTACAGCGCGCCGCCGCTGCGCCTGAAGCGCAACGGCTGGTGGGGCAACGCGGCCTGCGGCCTCTGCTACGAGGGCCTGGCCTGGTTCACCGGCGCCGCGGTGATGGCCGGCGGCGCGATGCCCGACCTGCGCTCGCTGATCCTCGCCGCGCTGTACAGCGCCGGCGCCCACGGCATCATGACGCTCAACGACTTCAAGTCCATCGCGGGCGACCGCCGCATGGGCATCGCCTCGCTGCCGGTGCAGCTGGGCCCGCGCCGCGCCGCGATCGCCGCCGCCGGCACGATGGCCGTGGCGCAGGGCGGCGTGGTGCTGCTGCTGCTGGACTGGGGCCGGCCGTGGCACGCCGCGGCGGTGGCCGCGCTGCTGCTCGCGCAGCTCGTGATGGCGCGTCGCTTCGTCGCGCAGCCGGTGCAGCGCGCGGTGTGGTTCAGCGGCCTGGGCGTGATGCTGTACGTGATCGGCATGCTGGTCAGCGCCTTCGCGCTGCGCGGGCTGGTGCCGGTCGGCCTGCTCGGGAGCTGAGGCGATGAGCTGGCTCGCGATCGTGCGCCTGGGTCTCGTGCAGGCGGCGCTGGGCGCCATCGTCGTGCTGACGACCTCCACGCTCAACCGCGTGATGGTCGTCGAGCTCGGCCTCGCGGCGCTGGTGCCCGGGCTCCTGGTCGGGCTGCACTATGCGGTGCAGATGGCGCGGCCGCGCATGGGCTACGGCTCGGACCTCGGGCGGCGCCGCACGCCGTGGATCGCCGGCGGCATGCTCGTGCTGGCCACGGGCGGCGTGCTGGCCGCGGCCGGCACCGCGTGGATGACGGCCGCGCCGCGCGCGGGCCTGGCCCTCACCGCGCTGGCCTTCATGCTGGTCGGTCTGGGCGTCAGCGCCGCGGGCACCTCGCTGCTGGTGCTGCTGGCCACGCGCGTGCAGGCCGAGCGCCGCGCCGCGGCGGCGACCATCGTGTGGGTCATGATGATCATGGGCTTCGCGATCACCGCGGGGCTGGCGGGCAAGTTCCTGGACCCGTACTCACCGGCGCGGCTGGTCGCGGTGTCGGCCTCGGTGTCGGCGATCGCACTCGTCGTGGCCGGCTTCGCGCTGGCCGGCGTCGAGAACGCGGCGCGCACGCTGGCCGCGCCGCCGGCCGCGCGACCGCGCTTCCGGGTCGCGCTGGCCGAGGTCTGGCACGAACCCGATGCGCGCCGCTTCACGGTCTTCGTCTTCGTCGCGATGCTGGCCTACAGCGCGCAGGATCTCATCCTCGAGCCCTTCGCCGCGGTGCGCTTCGGCTTCACGCCGGGCGAGAGCACGCAGCTCTCCGGCGTGCAGCACGGCGGCGCGCTGGCCGGCATGCTGCTGGCGGCGCTGGCCGGGCGGCGCTTCGGCGGCGTCGGCTTCGGCTCGCTGAAGGTCTGGACGGTCTGCGGCTGCCTGGCCTCGGCGCTGGCGCTGGCTGCGCTGGTGCTGGGCGGGGTCGTCGGGCCGCCGTGGCCGCTGCGCGCCAACGTCTTCGCGCTCGGGGTGGCCAACGGCGCCTTCTCGATCGCCGCCATCGGCTCGATGATGGCGCTCGCCGGCCACGGCCGCGCGGCGCGCGAAGGCACGCGGATGGGCCTGTGGGGCGCCGCGCAGGCGATCGGCTTCGCGGTCGGCGGCGTGCTCGGCACCGCGGCCAGCGACCTCGCGCGCTGGCTGCTGGGTTCGCAGACCGCGGCCTACGGCAGCGTCTTCGCGGCCGAGGCCGTGCTCTTCGTCGTGTCGGCGCTGCTCGCCGCACGTATCGCGCTGCCGGCCCGTGCCGGCACCAACGCCGCTGCGGCCCTGCCCGCGCGCGGCCGGGAGGAACTGCATGAACGAGCCGTCCACCTATGACGCCATCGTGGTCGGCGGCGGCCCCGCCGGCGCGACCGCCGCACACGAACTCGCGCGGCGCGGCCTCGCGGTGCTGCTGCTGGACCGCGCCGGCCGCACCAAGCCCTGCGGCGGCGCGATCCCGCCACGGCTGATCAAGGACTTCGAGATCCCCGAGCACCTGCTCGTGGCGCGTGCGCGCTGCGCGCGCATGGTCTCGCCCAGCGACCAGCGCGTGGACATCCCGATCGAGGGCGGCTTCGTCGGCATGGTCGACCGCGACGCCTTCGACGAATGGCTGCGCGAGCGTGCACGCGGCGCCGGCGCCGTGCGCCGCCAGGGCCTCTTCGAGAAGATCACGCGCGACGACGACGGCACCGCGGTCGTGCACTTCCGCAGCCGCGGCGCCCACACCGGCGACCCCGAGATCGCCGCCAGCGCCCGCGCGCGCTGCGTGATCGGCGCCGACGGGGCGCGCTCGGAGGTGGCGCGCCAGCAGGTGCCCGGGGCCGAGCGCACGCGCTACGTCTTCGCGTACCACGAGATCGTCGGCCGCCCGGCGCAGCCGCCGGCCGGCTACGACGGCTCGCGCTGCGACGTCGTCTACCGCGGCGAGCTCTCGCCCGACTTCTACGGCTGGGTCTTCCCGCACGGCGACACGCTGTCGGTGGGCACCGGCAGCGCCGACAAGGGCTTCTCGCTGCGCGGGGCCGTCGGCGCGCTGCGCCAGGCCAGCGGGCTGGCCGACGCGCCGACGCTGCGCCGCGAGGGCGCGCCGATCCCGATGCAGCCGCTGCCACGCTGGGACAACGGCCGCGACCTCGTGCTGGCCGGCGACGCCGCCGGCGTCGTGGCGCCGGCCTCCGGCGAGGGCATCTACTACGCGATGTACGGCGGCCGCGTCGCCGCCGACGCCGCCGCCGAGTTCCTGGCCAGCGGCCAGCCGCGTGCGCTGGCGCAGGCGCGCAAGCGCTTCATGCGCCAGCACGGCAAGGTGTTCTGGGTGCTGGGCGTGATGCAGCGCTTCTGGTACAGCAGCGACAAGCGGCGCGAGCGCTTCGTCAGCATCTGCCGCGACCGCGACGTGCAGCAGCTCACCTTCGAGGCCTACATGAACAAGGAGCTGGTGCGCGCGCGGCCGATGGCGCATGTGCGCATCTTCTTCAAGGACCTGGCGCACCTGCTGGGCCTGGTGCGGGCGTGAGCGGCCTCGAGCGCCTGCTGGCGGGCGGCAGCGTCGTCGACCTGGCGATCGCCTGGATCCTGGTCGAGATCGCGGTGCTGGCGCTGCGCCGCCCCGCCGGCCTGCGCGCGGCGCTGCCCAACCTGTGCGCCGGACTGGGCCTTGCGCTTGCGCTGCGCGCGGCGGTCACCGGGGCCGGGCTCAGCTGGGTGCTGCTGTTCATGGCCGCCGCAGGCGTGGCGCATGTCTGGGAGATGGTGGCGCGGGAACGGGCGGCCCGCACGGCCGGCGAGCCGCGTGCCGAGGTCCGGCCCAGGCGCAGCGCGGTGCCCGGCGCCGCGCCGCAGCGCGGCCGCCTGCGCCTGTAGCCCGGCCGGCCCGGCGCGGCCAGTGGCGGCACCGCTTGGTGCACACTCGCCGCCCATGAGTGCACCACAGGGACCCCTCGAAGGACTGCGGGTCGTCGAACTCGCGAGCATCGGCCCGGGGCCGATGTGCTGCATGCTGCTGGCCGACCTGGGCGCCGACGTCGTGCGCGTCGACCGCACCGAGGCCAGTGGCCTGGGCGTGGCGATGGACCGCCGCCACGACGTCAACGGCCGCGGCCGGCGTTCGGTGGCGCTGGACCTCAAGCGCCCCGCGGGCCGCGATGCCGTGCTCGCGCTGGTCGAGCGCGCCGACGTGCTGATCGAGGGCTTCCGCCCCGGCGTGACCGAGAAGCTGGGCCTGGGCCCGGCCGACTGCCACGCACGCAACCCGCGCCTGGTGTACGGCCGCATGACCGGCTTCGGGCAGACCGGGCCGCTGGCGGCGGCGGCCGGCCACGACCTCAACTACATCGCGCTCACCGGGGCGCTGCATGCCATCGGCCCGGCCGGCGGCGCGCCGGTGCCGCCGCTGAACCTGGTCGGCGACTACGGCGGCGGCGCGCTGTACCTGGCCTTCGGCGTGCTGGCCGCGCTGTTCGAGCGCCAGCGCTCGGGCCGCGGCCAGGTCGTCGATGCGGCGATGGTCGACGGCGCCGCCTCGCTGGCCTCGATCTTCTACGGCTTGAAGGCCTCCGGCGGCTGGAGCGCGCCGCGCGGCGAGAACCTGCTCGACGGCGGCGCGCCGTTCTACGCCACCTACCGCACGGCCGACGGGCGCTGGGTCTCGCTGGGCGCGCTGGAGCCGAAATTCTTCGCCACCTTCGCCGCGAAGGCGGGGCTGGACGCCCGCTTCGTGCAGCGCCAGTACGACCGCCGGCTGTGGCCCGAGCTGCGCGAGGCGCTGGCCGCGCTGTTCGCGAGCCGCACGCGCGACGAGTGGTGCACGCTGCTGGAAGGCAGCGACGCCTGCTTCGCGCCGGTGCTGGACTTCGACGAGGCGCCGTCGCACGCCCACGCGCGCGAGCGCGGCGCCTTCGTCACGATCGACGGCGTCGTGCAGCCGGCGCCGGCGCCGCGTTTCGATCGCACGCCGGCCGCCGTGCCGCGGCCGGGCCCGGAGGTCGGCCAGCACACGCGCGAGGTGCTGGCCGGGGCCGGCCTGCCGCCGGCGCAGATCGAGGCGCTGTTCGCCGAAGGGGTGGCGCGATGAGTGCCGCGGCCCATGTCACCCCGCCCGATGCACGCCGGGCCGCGTCGCTGCTGCTGCTGCGCGACGCCGCCGCGGGCCTGGAGGTACTGATGCTGCGCCGCGCCGAGCGCGAGGGCGACCTGCGCAGCGGCGCCGCGGTCTTCCCGGGCGGCGTGCTGGAGGCGCGCGACCGCGACGCGCATGCCTACTGCACCGGCACCGACGACGCCGCCCTGAGCGCGCGCATGGGCCTGCCTGCGGGCGGCCTGGACTATGCGGTGGCGGCGCTGCGCGAGAGCTTCGAGGAGGTCGGGCTGCTGCTTGCCGCAGGCGAGTTCGACCTCGGTGCGCTGCAGCCCTGGCGCCACCGGCTCAACGACGGGCAGGCCTCGATGGCCGAGCTGTGTGCGTCCTTCGGCCTCACCTTGCCGGTGGACCGCCTCGTGTATTTCAGCCACTGGCTGACGCCGCCGGGCGTGCCCAAGCGCTTCGACACGCGCTTCTTCGCCGCGCCGGCGCCGGCCGGGCAGCAGGCGCTGGCCGACCTGGGCGAGGCGGTCGAGCTGATGTGGCTGACGCCGGCCGCCGCGCTGGACCCGGCGCGCGGCCTCAAGCTGCTGCCGGTGACGCAGCGCACGCTGATGGAACTCGCGCGCCATGCCGACGCGGCCTCGGCGCTGGCCGCGGCACGTGCCCGCGAGCACATCGGCGTCACGATGCCGCGGCTGGCACGCGCCGGCGGCAAGCCGCGCATCGTGCTGCCCGACGAACTGCCCTGGGCCGAGATCGGCCGCCTGGACCCCGAAGGCCGCGGCGACGTGGCCGCGGAGCTGAGGCCCGGCGTGCCGGTGCGGCTGTCGGCCCACGTGATCCGCGTCACCGCGCCGAACCCGGGGCCGATGACGGGCCCGGGCACCAACAGCTACCTGGTCGGCGCCGGCGAGGGCGAGGCCGGGGCGTGGACGGTGATCGACCCCGGCCCGGCGATCGACGCGCATGTGCAGGCACTGCTCGCCGCGGCGCCCGGGCGCATCACGCGCATCCTGGTCACGCACACCCACCGCGACCATTCGCCGGCCGCCGGCGCGCTGGCCGCGGCCACCGGCGCGCCGCTGTGGGGCCGCGTCGCCGACCACCCCGAGTGGCAGGACAGCGGCTTCGTGCCCGCGCACGTGCCGCAGCACGGCGAGCGCTTCGACGCCGCGCCGGGCGTCGCGCTGCGCACCGTGCACACGCCGGGCCATGCCAGCAACCACCTGTGCTACCTGCTCGAGCACGAGCGGCTGCTCTTCACCGGCGACCACGTGATGCAGGGCAGCACGGTGGTCATCAACCCGCCGGACGGCGACATGGCGGCCTACCTGCGTTCGCTCGCCGCGCTGCTGGACGAGGACCTGCAGTGGCTGGCGCCCGGCCACGGCTTCCTGGTCGCCGAGCCGCACGCGGTGCTGCGCGCGCTGATCGCGCACCGCCTGAAGCGCGAGGCCAAGGTGGCCGACGCGCTGACGCGCCTGGGGCCGGCGCCGCTGGCGGCGCTGCTGCCCGCGGTGTACGACGACGTGCCGGCGGCGCTGCACCCGGTGGCCGCGCGCTCGCTGACGGCGCACCTGCTCAAGCTCGAAGGCGACGCCCGCGCGCGCGCGGACGATGCCGGCAACTGGTCAGCGGCCTGAAGCGTCCGGCGGAGACTGCCAGCGCCCGTCCACGAGCAGCTGGTGCGGGCGGAACTGCGCCTTGTAGGCCATCTTCGGGCTCTCGGCGATCCAGTAGCCCAGGTAGACGTGCGGCAGCCCGAGCTGGCGCGTCTGCTCGATCTGCCACAGCACGCTGTAGGTGCCGAAGCTGGCGGCGGCCTCGGGCTCGTAGAAGGTATAGACGGCCGACAACCCGTCGGCCAGCACGTCGAGGATGGTGACCATCTTCAGCGCGCCGGGCTGGCCGTCGGCGCCCGGCTCGCGGAACTCGACCAGGCGCGAATTGACGCGGCTCTGCAGCAGGAACTGCGTGTACTGGTCGACGCTGTCGTGGTCCATGCCGCCGCCGCTGTGGCGGCCGCTCTGGTAGCGCAGGTAGAGCTGGTAGTGCTCGGGCACGAAACACAGCCGCAGCACGCGCGAGCGCAGCGTGGCATGGGCCTTCCAGGCGCGGCGCTGGCTGCGGCTGGCGCGGAAGTCGGCCACCGGCACGCGCAGCGGCACGCAGGCGCGGCAGCCGTCGCAGTAGGGCCGGTAGGTGAACATGCCGCTGCGGCGGAAGCCGCTGGCCACCAGGCCCGAGTAGGTGTCGGCGTGGATCAGGTGGCTCGGCGTGGCGACCTGCGAACGCGCCTGCCTCCCGGGCAGGTAGCTGCACGGGTAGGGGGCGGTCGCGTAGAACTGCAGCGACCGCAGCGGCAACTCGTTCGGGTGCGTCACGCGGTGTCGGGAGCGGGCGGTCCGGGCGGCCGGGTGCGCGGCGGGACGGCGTCCAGCAGCGTCGCCCAGTGCGATTCATCATAGGTCCAAAGCGGCGCCCGCGTGTCCCCCGGGGTGAGCGGGGGCGGCAGGTCCACGTGGGCCGCCAGGTGCGCCTCGAAGGCGGCACGCGGGATCTCGCGCGCGCCCAGCGAGGCCAGGTGGCCGGTATTCTGCTGGCAGTCCACCAGCGGCACGCCGCGCGCCCGGCAGGCCGCCACCAGCGCCGCCAGCGCGATCTTCGACGCGTCGGTGCGGTGCGCGAACATCGACTCGCCGTAGGCCATGCGGCCGATGGCCACGAAGTACAGCCCGCCGACCAGGCGGCCATCGACCCAGGTCTCGACGCTGTGCACGCCGCCGCGGTGGTGCCAGGCGGTGTAGGCCTCGACCATCGCGGGCACGATCCAGGTGCCGTCCTGGCCCGGGCGCGGCGTCAGGGCGCAGGCCTGGATGACTTTGCGGAACGCGCTGTCGAAGCGGATCTCGCAGCCCGGCGTGCGCAGGAAGCGGCGCAGCGTCTTGCGCAGCGAGGCCGCGAGCCGGAATTCGGCCACCGGCAGCACCATGCGCGGGTCCGGGCTCCACCACAGCACCGGCTGGCCGGGGCCGTACCAGGGGAAGATGCCCTTGCGGTAGGCCTCGGCCAGCCGCTCGGGCGTGACGCGGCCGCCGGCGGCCACCAGCCCGGGCGCCTCGGTGTGCGGGCCGAGCGCGCTGCTCGCCGGCGGCAGCGGCGTGCCGTCGTCGATCCAGGGCAGCATCGTGCGCCGGCTCCGTGCCTCAGCGCCGGCCCAGCGTGCGCCAGAGGAAGCTGTATTCGAGCGCCATCATCTGCGCGCGCTGCGCGTTGTCGGCGGCGCCGCCATGGCCCCCCTCGACGTTCTCCCAGTACAGCGGGGCGTGGCCCTGCTCGAGCATGCGCGCGGCCATCTTGCGCGCATGGCCCGGGTGCACGCGGTCGTCGCGCGTGCTGGTCGTGAACAGCACGCGCGGCATGCGAACGCCGGCGCGCACGTTCTGGTAGGGGCTGTAGCGCGCCAGCGCGGCCCAGTCGCCGGGGTCCTCGGGGTCGCCGTACTCGGCCATCCACGAGGCACCGGCCAGCAGCCGGTGGTAGCGGCGCATGTCCAGCAGCGGCACCTGGCAGACCACGGCGCCGAACAGGTCCGGCCGCTGCACCATCACCGTGCCCACGAGCAGCCCGCCGTTGCTGCCGCCCATGATGCCCAGCCGCGCGGGCTTCGTGATCCCCGCCGCCACCAGGTCCTCGGCGACGGCGATGAAGTCGTCGAAGCTCTTCTGGCGTTCGCGCCGCAGCGCCGCCTGGTGCCAGCCGGGGCCGAATTCGCCGCCGCCGCGGATATTGGCGAGCACGAAGACGCCGCCGCGCGAGGTCCATGCGCGGCCCTGCGTGCCGGAGTAGTACGGCGTCATGGCGACCTCGAAGCCGCCATAGCCGTACAGCAGCGTCGGGTTGTCGCCGTCGGCCTTCGCGCCGCGGGGCCAGATCACGAAGTAGGGCACGCGGGTGCCGTCGCGGCTGCTCGCGAAGCGCTGCTCCACGCGCATGCCCTCGGCGTCGTAGAAGCGCGGGCGCGACTTCAGCGTCTCGCGCTCGTCGCTGCCGGTGCGGCCGAGCAGCAGCGCGTCGGGCTGCAGGAAGTCGGCGGCATTGAGCAGGTACTGCTCGGCCAGCGGGTCCGGCTCGGCCAGCGGGTCGTGCAGCGCGACGACGCCGAGCTTGCCCGGGTGCGGCGCGTCCACGTCGCGGCGCTGCCAGCGGCCCTGCACGGGGCGCCATTCCTCGATGCGGCTGGCCACCTGGTCCAGCACGTTCAGCAGCAGCGCGCCGCGGGTGGCGGTCCAGCCCTCCAGCGCGCGCGTGGGGGTCGGCGTGAACAGCGCCGTCAGCTCGCGCCGGCCGGCCAGGTAGGCGGCGGCGTCGGCGACGAGCAGCGATCCGCGCGGGAAGTGCTGCCCCGCCACGCTCCAGTCGCTGCGCAGGTCGATCAGCACGCGGTCGCGCCAGAAGCTCAGCTGCGCGTCGTCGGGCTTGTTCACCGGCACCGGGCGGCCGTCCTGCAGCAGCGAGAGCTGGCTGACGTAGAAGTCCACGAGGCGCGTGAAGGTCGTTCGCTCGAAGCCCGGCGTGTGGTCCACGCTGGCGAAGGCGCCCAGGTCCGAGGGCAGCGACTCGAAGACCAGTGGTGCGTCGGCGAGCTTCGTGCCGCGCTGCCAGCGCCGCACCGTGCGCGGGTAGCCGGAGTCGGTCATCGAGCCGGGGCCGGTGTCGGTGCCGACGTAGAGCGTGTCGGCGTCGATCCACTCGACGCTGGTCTTGGCCTCCGGCAGCGTGAAGCCGCCCTCGGCTGCGGCCACGAAGCGCCGGTCCACGAGGTCGAACTCGCGCACCACGGTCGCGTCGGCCCCGCCGCGCGAGAGCTGCACCAGGCAGCGGCGGTAGGCCGGGCCCAGGCAGGTGGCGCCGCCCCAGACCCAGTTCTCGCCCTCGGCGCGGCCCAGCGCGTCGAGGTCGAGCACGGTCTCCCAGGCCGGCTGCGGCTTGCGGTACTCGGCCAGCGTGGTGCGCCGCCACAGGCCGCGCGGGTTGGCGGCGTCGCGCCACAGGTTGTACAGGTGCGGGCCCAGGCGCGTGACGTAGGGGATCTGCTCGCGCGAGTCCAGCACCTCGCGCAGCGCGCCGCGCAGCGCATCGAAGCCGGGCTCGGCCTGCAGCACGCGCTCGGCCTCGGCATTGCGCTCGCGCACCCAGGCCAGCGCGCGCTCGCCGCCGACGTCCTCCAGCCACAGGTGGGGGTCGTCGGCCGGCGCCGGGGCCGTCGAGGTCTTGTTCGTGTCGTTGGCCATCAGCGGGGTCGTCCAGGCCAGGCAGGCCGTCAGCAGCAGAGTGGGCAGGGCGAGGCGGGTCGTGGGTCTCATCGTCTCGGGGACTGCAGCGCGACCGGGTGCAGTTCGGCGCTGGCGCGGCCGTTGCCGACCCAGACGCTGCCGTCCTGCACATTGACCTGCAACTGCATCGATCGTTCACACAGCGCGGCCAGCGCCTGGCTCTCGGCCGCCGCGAGCTGCCACACCGCGAGCTTGTCCTGGCGCGCCAGGGCGCGCGCGACGCCGCTCCACCAGACCGGCGCGGCGGCGCTGTAGCAGTAGACGCTGACGCGGTCGGCGCGCCCGCAGGCGCGCGCCAGGCGGCGCTCGTCGGGCTGGCCGACCTCGATCCAGTGGCGCAGCTCGCCGGCCAGCCCATGCTGCCAGAGGTCGGGCTCGTCGGTGTCGGACAGCCCGCGCGCGAAGACCAGCGCGCCGTCGTGGTCGTCGGCCGGCACCTGCAGCGCGTAGGCCAGCAGCCGCACCATCAGCCGCTCTTCCGTCTCCGAGGGGTGAAGTGCCAGCGTCAGCGCATGGTCGGCATACAGCCCGCGGTCGATGTCGGCGATCTGCAGCTGCGCCTTGTGGATGGTGGCCTTCAGCGCCACTCAGGCTCCCTCGCCGCCGTCGCCGGCACCATGCTTGCCGGGCTGCCAGCCCTGCGCGGCCAGCCAGCGGTCGCCGTCGGCGGCGGCCGGAGCCTCCAGCTCGGTGGCCATCGCGTCGTTCCAGCGGTTGAGAAAGCCGAACAGCGCCACGACGCCGGTGATCTCGACGATCTCGCCCTCGTCCCAGTGGCGGCGCAGCTCCTCGGCGATGGCCGGCGTGACGGCGCCGGGCACCTGCGCCGCGGCGGCGGCGAACTCCAGCGCGGCGCGCTCGGCGGCACTGAACAGCGGGCTCGTGCGGAACTCCCAGACCGCCGCCAGCCGCGCCGGCGCGGCGCCTTCGGCGGCGCCGAAACGCGCCGCGGCGCGGATCGTGTGCGCCTCGCAGTAGCGGCAGCCGGCGGCCCGGCTGGCGACGTGGCCGACGAGCCGCTTGAGCTCGCTGCCGACGCGGCCCTGGTTGTCCATCACCGCGCGGTTCAGCGCCGTGAAGGCGCGCGCCAGCGCGGGGCGGCGCATCATCGTCAGCACGCTGTTCGGCGCGAAGCCCAGCGTGGTGGTGAAGAAGGCCGCCAGCTCGGCGATCTCGGGGTCGTGGTCGGCGGGCAGCGGGGCGACGAGGGGCATCGGCGGGGGCAGGGCGGGGCAGGCGCGTGAGCGCGGGGCCACGCACTGTGCCACAGCGCATGCGACCCGCCGGGCCCGCCGGGCCGCGCCTCAGCCCTGCTCGGCCAGCGTCTTCAGGTTGGCCAGCCCGGCCTCGAAGTCGGCGCCGACCATGCCGTCGGCGAACAGCGCGAACCAGCGGAACAGGGGGTTGCTGCCCATGTCCCCGTTCATCGTCCAGGTCACGCGCGTGGCCGCGCCCTCGGCCACGAAGCGCAGGTCGCCGCGCGAGGTGGTGCCGAAGTCCGGGAAATACAGGTCGTAGGCCACGCGCGCGCCGGGCTGTGCCTCGGTGAAGGTCATCTTGCCGTCGCCTTCCGAGGCGCTCTTCCAGGCCCAGGCGGCGCCGGCACCCTGCGGCGGGCCGGAATACTCGATCTGCATCGCCGGGTCGCGCCGGTTCCACACCGACCAGTCCCTCCAGCGCCGCGGGTCGGCGACCAGCGCGTAGACCTTGTCCGGCGGCGCCGCCACCGTGACCGAGCGGCTGACCGAGAACTTCGGCGACAGCATCCAGCCGCCGGCCACCAGCACCAGGGCCAGCAGCAGCACCAGGCCCAGCAGCCACTTCAGGATCTTCATCGCGACCTTGCCTCCTGCCGGGCCGTCGCTGCGGCCCTGCTGCCCTCGGGGCGGCGAGTGTCGCGCCACCGGCCGGGGCTGGCAAGGGTGGCAAAATCCGGGGTTTCGCCGGCCCGTCGCGGGGCCGGGCGTCCACCGCCCGCCGCGCTCGCGCCCACCCCGGCTCCACGACGAAGGATCCCCCGATGAGACTGAGCATCGCGCTGCGCCGCGGGGCGCTGGCGGCGGCACTGATCGCCGCGGCCGGCAGCACCGCCTGGGCCCAGAACGCCGCCCGCCCGGCCGAAGGCAAGACCCTGTCGATGGGCGGCGGCACCGGCAGCGGACCGCTGCTGACGCGCGACGAACTGCGCGCCTGCTTCCAGCGCGAGGAGACCGTGCGCACGCGCATCGCCGCCGTCGAGGCGGCGCGCGAGCCGCTGGACCGCGAGAAGGCCGAGATCGCCGCCGAGCAGGAGGCGCTGCGTGCCGCTCGGGCGCCGATCGACGAACGCCGCCGCCTGGCCGACGAACTGGGCGCGCGCATGAAGGCCTACAGCGAGCGCGTGGCCGACTGGAATGCGCGCGTCAAGGAATTCAACGAGGCCGACCGCCGCGGCGTGCAGGCCGACCGCATGCGCGTGCAGCTCAACAAGGAGCGCGAGGACCTGGACAAGGAGCGCCAGGCCCTGGACGCCGAGAAGGTGCAGCTCACCAGCGGCAGCGAGGAGATGATCCGCGCGTACAACGCCCGCGCCGCGGCGCTGGAGACCCGCATCGCCTCGTGGAACGAACGCAACGGCAAGTGGAACGAGGACTCCTCGCTGACCGAGGCCGAGCGCAAGGACTGGATCAACGGCTGCGCCAACCGCCGCTACCGCGAGGAAGACGAGCTCGCGATCAAGCGTGGTCGCTGACCCGGAGCCGCCAACCATGACCGCTGCGCCGACCACCGCCCCCGCCGCTCCGCTGGCCGGCAATCCGCTGGCCGACAACCCGCTGCTGCAGGACTGGGACAGCCCCTACGGCCTGCCGCCGTTCGCGGCGCTGCGTGCCGGGCACTTCGAGCCCGCGCTGCGCGAGGCGATGCGTCAGCATCGTGCCGAGCTGGCGGCGATCGCCGGCAACGCCGCGCCGGCGGACTTCGACAACACGGTAGCCGCCTTCGACCGCGCCGGGCGCCGTCTCAACCGCATCGCGGCGACCTTCTACACGCTGACCGCCTCGGCCACCAGCCCCGAGCTGCAGGCGGTGCAGCGCGCGATGGCCGCGCCGATGGCCGCGCACGGCAGCGCCGTCTACATGGACGCGGCGCTGTTCGCGCGCATCGACGCGCTGCACGCCCGCCGCGAGGCGCTGGGGCTGGCGCCCGAGCAGCGCCGGCTGCTCGAGCGGCTGCACCTGGACTTCGTGCGCGCAGGCGCGCGCCTGGCGCCGGCGGCGCGCCAGCGCTACGCGCAGATCATGGAGGAGCTGGCCACGCTGACCACGCGCTTCGCGCAGAACGTGCTGCACGACGAGTCGTCCTGGCAGCTCGCGCTGGACGGCGAGGACGCGATGGCCGGGCTGCCCGACTTCGTGCGCGCCGCGGCGCGCCAGGCCGCGGCCGACCGCGGCCTGGACGGCCACGTGATCACCTTGTCGCGCTCGCTGATCGTGCCCTTCCTGACCTATTCGCTGCGCCGAGACCTGCGCGAGCAGGCCTGGCGCGCCTGGGTCGGACGCGGCGAACATGCCGGCGAGCACGACAACCGCGGCGTCGCGCGCGACATCCTGCGCCTGCGCAACGAGCAGGCGCGGCTGCACGGCCACGCCTCGTATGCCGACCACGCGCTGCTGGACACCATGGCCGGCACGCGGCAGGCGGTGCAGGGCCTGCTGGACGAGGTCTGGCCGCGTGCGCTGGCCGCGGTGGAGCGCGAGCGCGAGGCGCTGGCCGCGCTGCGCGCCGAGGAGGGCCAGGACGGCGGCGAGATCGAGCCCTGGGACTGGCGCTTCTGGGCCGAGAAGGTGCGCCAGCGCCGCTATGCGCTGGACGACGCCGAGATCAAGCCCTACTTCCCGCTCGAGCGCATCGCCGAGGCGGCCTTCGACTGCGCACAGCGCCTGTTCGGGCTGCGCTTCGTGGCGCGCGCCGACATCCCGGTCTACCACCCCGACGTGCGCGCCTACGAGGTGCGCGACGCCGGCGACCGCGTCGTGGGCATCTTCCTGCAGGACAACTATGCGCGCCCGAACAAGCGCAGCGGCGCCTGGATGAATGCGCTGCGGCTGCAGGCGCGCAACGTCGCCGCAGGCGGCGCGCAGCTGCCGGTGATCCTGAACAACAACAACTTCGCCAAGGGCGCACCCGGCGAGCCGACGCTGCTGGGACTGGACGACGCGCGCACGCTGTTCCACGAGTTCGGCCACGGCCTGCACGGCCTGCTCTCGGACGTGACCTACGAGCGCCTGTCCGGCACCCAGGTGCTGCGCGACTTCGTCGAGCTGCCCAGCCAGATTTTCGAGCACTGGATCACCGAGCCCGAGGTGCTGCAGCGCCACGCCCGGCACTGGAAGACCGGCGAGCCGATACCGCTGCCGCTGGTCGAGCGCATGCAGCGTGCGCGCCAGTTCAACCAGGGCTACGAGACCGTGCGCTACACCGCCAGCGCCATCGTCGACCAGGCGGTGCATTCGCTCACCGAGGCCGAACCGCCGCAGGACCTGTGCGCCTTCGAGGCCGAGCTGCTGCGCGCGCAGGGACTGCCCCACGGCGTCGGGCTGAACCACCGGCTGGTGCACTTCCAGCACCTGTTCGCCGGCAGCAGCTATGCCGCGGGCTACTACGTGTACCTGTGGGCCGAGGTGCTGGACGCCGACGGCTACGACGCCTTCACCGAGGCCGGCAGTCCCTTCGCCGCCGACGTGGCGGCGCGGCTGAAGCGCCACATCTACGCCAGCGGCAACAGCGTGGACCCGGCCAGCGCCTTCGCCGCCTTCCGCGGCCGCGCGCCCACGGTGCAGCCGCTGCTGAAGAAGCGCGGGCTGCTGCCCGAGGCGGAACCGGCCTGAACCGGCGCGCGCCGCGGCCGCGCCCTCACTTCAGCCTGGCCATCACCAGCTCGAGATAGCCCAGCAGCAGCGCCGAGACCACGAAGACGAGGTGGATCGCGGTCATCCAGGCGATCTTCGCGTTGTCGTACTGCTGCGCGTTCAGGAAGACCTGCAGCAGGTGGATCGACGAGATCGCGACGATCGACGACGCCACCTTGATCTTCAGGCTGCCGGCGTTGAGCTTGCCCAGCCAGGAGATGTCCTGCTCGCCCTCGTCGAAGCGGCTGACGAAATTCTCGTAGCTGGCAATCATCACCATCACGATCAGGCTGGCGACGAGTGCCGAGTCGATCAGCGCCAGCATGGCCAGGATCATGTCGGCGTCGCCGAGCTCGAATACCGAGCCGGCCACCTTGGCCAGCTTGGCGACGAAGGAGACGGCGTAGATCGCCAGCGCCACGCCCAGGCCGATGTAGAAGACGACCAGCAGCCAGCGGCCGGCGAGGATGGTGCGCTCCAGGAACAGTTCGATCGGTTTCATGGGGGTCTGCGGCAGGCCTCGTGGGAGTGTCCGGCGGCGATGCTAGCGGTCGCCGGGTGGCGCCCGCTCCTGCCGGCGGCCGTCTCGCGCAGCGCGCATCAGCCGGTGGCGCGCGGCGCGCGTTCCAGGCGCACGTCCAGGCGCCCGCTGCGCACGTGCAGGTCGCGCTGCGGGAACGGGATCTCGACGCCGCGCGCATGCAGCTCGTCGTCCAGCGCCCACATCAGCTTGGCCTGCGTCGAGGCCGGCGAGGTGGTCAGCTTGCGGTCGGCCCAGATCACAAGCTCGTAGTCCATCGCGCTGTCGCCGTAGCCGACCAGCCAGGCGGTGGGCTCGTGGCCGGCGTCGACCAGCACGCCGTCGATGCGGCGCGCGGCGGCGATCGCGGCCTCGCGCACGGTCTCCTTGGGCGTGCCGTAGGCGACGCCGAAGGGGATGCGCACGCGCCGGAAGCTGTCGTCCAGCGTCCAGTTGATGACGCGGCCGTTGATGAACTCCGAGTTGGGCACCAGCACGTCGATCGAGTCGTTGGTCGTGACGCGCGTGTAGCGCATCGCGATCTCCTTGACGTGGCCGCGCACGCCGGACTCCAGGTCCACGAAGTCGCCCACGCGCAGGCTGCCCTCGAGCAGCAGGATGATGCCGCTGATGAAGTTGGAGAAGATGTTCTGCAGCCCGAAGCCCAGGCCGAAGGCGACGGCGCCGCCGAGCAGCGCCACGCTGGTCAGGTCCAGCCCGACGTAGTTCAGCACGACGATGGTGCCCAGCACCCACACCGTGTAGCGCGCCAGCCGCGACAGCAGGTGCAGCCGCGCCGCGTGCTCGGGCTGGCGGTGGTCGGCGCGGGCGAAGCGCAGCAGCGCGCGCTCGAGCAGGCTGGCCAGCCACCAGATGCCCAGCACCAGCACCAGCGTCAGCACCAGCGAGGCCAGCGTGACCGGCGTCTCGCCGACCGAGAACAGCGGCTTGCCGAGCAGCTCGCCGAATCGCTGCGTGAACTCGTTCAACGGGGGCCGCCGCGGCAGGGGTGCATCGTGCGCAGCATAGCGCCGTCGCCCGCGCGCCGCTCAGCCGCCGCGGCCGAACAGCGCGTCCAGCGCGCCCAGGAAGGCCTTGAAGTCCAGCGGCTTGGTCCAGTAGTCGGCCATGCCGGCGCGCAGCGCGCGCTGGATGTCCTCGGGCATCGCGTTGGCCGACAGCGCGATGCAGGGGATGCCGGCCGTCGCCGGGTCCGCGCGCAGCCGGCGCAGCACCTCGAAGCCGTCCATGTCCGGCAGCTGCATGTCCAGCAGGATCAGCGCCGGCCGCAGCTGCGCCGCCTGCGCGAGCCCGCTGGCGCCGTCCACCGCCACGTGCAGGCACAGGTCGTCGCGGCGCGAGACGAGCTCGCCGATGATCATCGCGTTGACCGGGTTGTCCTCGATGTAGAGCAACTGGTGCTGGCGCGGCGCGCGCGCCGGCGCCGCGGCGGCCGCCTCGGCGGCGCCCGCGGCCTCGGGCTCGGCCGCCGGGGCAGTGGCAGGCGCCTCCGCGGCCGCCGGCAGGTGCAGCTCGAAGACGCTGCCGGCGCCGACGCGGCTGTGCACGCGGACCTCGCCGCCCATGCGCTCGACCAGCGCCTTGACGATGGCCAGCCCGATGCCCGTGCCCTCGACGCTGTCGTCGGCGCCCAGGCGGTTGAAGGGCTCGAAGAGCTGGCGCAGCTGCTGCTCGTCCATGCCCGGGCCGGTGTCGGACACGCGCAGCACCACGCGGTCGCCGTCGATGGCCGAGTCCACCTGCACCTCGCCGCCCGGACGGTTGTACTTCAGCGCGTTGGACAGCAGGTTCAGCAGCGCCTGGCGCAGCCGCGTCGGGTCGGCCGCGACGACGCCCGGCAGCGGCCCGCAGCGCAGGTGCAGTTCGCGCGACTCGCGCAGAGGCTCCAGCAGCGGCAGCGCCTGCCGGACCAGCGGCGCCAGCGCCACCGGCTGCAGCGTGATGCGCACCTCGCCGCCCTCCAGGCTGGCCAGGTCCAGCACGTCGTTGATCAGGTCCAGCAGGTGCTGCCCGGCCGAGCGGATGTGCTCCAGCCGGCGCCGGCGCGAGGCCGCAGCCTCGTCGAACCCCTGCTCGTCGGCCAGCAGCAGCTGCGCGAAGCCCAGCACCGCGTTCAGCGGCGTGCGCAGCTCGTGGCTCATGCGTGCGAGGAACTTGCTCTTGGCCTGGCTCTCGCGCAGCGCCAGCTCGCGCTCGCGGCGCGCGGACTCGACGCTGCGGATCTCGGTGACGTCCCAGTTGACGCCGATGCGGCGCAGCGGCCGGCCGGCGTCGTCGAACATCGTGGCCGCGCGCGAGGCCAGCCAGCGCACGCTACCGTCCGGCCAGACGACGCGGAACTCCTGCTCCACCGGCTCGTGCGTGGCCAGCCCGTGCTGGATGCGCGCGGCGGCGGCCGCGCGGTCCTCCGGGTGCGCGATGGCGAGCAGCTCCTCGGAGGTCGGCGGCGCCTCGCGCGGCGGCCGGCCGCGCAGCCGCCACATCTGCTCGTCCCAGTGGATGATGCCGCTGCCCAGCTCGCGCTCCCAGGTGCCGATGCCGGCGCCACGCGCGGCCAGCGCGGCGCGCTCGGTGGCCTTGCGCAGGGCCTGCTCGGTGCTGCGCTGGCGCGTGACGTCGATCGTGACGCCGAAATACAGCGGCATCCCGCCGCCGCGCTCGACGCGCGTGTGCGCGAGGATCCAGCGCTCGCCGCCGTCGGCGCGCACGATGCGCATGCTCAGGTCCAGCGCGTCGCGGCCCTCGGCGTCCCACTCGGCGAAGGCCGCGGCGACGCGCTCGCGGTCGTGCGGGTGCACGAAGCGGCGCAGCCACTCTCCGAAGGTCGGCGCCTGCTCGCCGCGCGCCAGCCCGAACAGCTCGCGCATGCGCTCGCTCCAGTGCGCGCGCGTGGCACCCGGCTCCAGGCTCCAGTAGCCGATGCCCGCGGTGCGCGTGACCAGCTCGAAGCGTCCCGACAGCGCCTCGGCCTGGCGGCGCTCGGCGATGCGGTCGGTGACGTCCAGCGCCACGCCGACGAAGGCCACCGGCTGCCCGCTGGCGTCGCGCTGCACGACGCGGCGCGTCATCACGTGCCGCCAGCTGCCGTCGCTGCGCCGGTAGCGCGCCTCCATGTCGGTCGGGCGGTCGGTGGCCAGCGCGGCCTGCGCGGAGGCCAGCACGCCGGGCAGGTCCTCGGGGTGGATGAAGGCGCGCACCTCCTCGAGCGCCAGGCCCTCGGGTCGCGGCGGGATCGCCAGCACGCGCCAGGCCTGGTCGCTGTAGTGCATGCGGTTGGTCTTCAGGTCGTGGCGCCAGATCGCGATGCCGCCCAGCTCCACCGCCAGCTGCAGCGTGGACTCGGCCTCGGCCACCGCCTGCGCCAGCCGGAAGGGCTCGCTGTCGTCCATCAGCAGCCCGATCACGCGCTCGGGCCGGCCGTCCGCGCCGGCCTTCACGATCCACTGCGACTGCAGCCGCCGCACCACGCCGTCGCTGCCGCGCAGCCGGTAGCGCTGGCTGTAGCGGCCGGGCCGCTTCAGCGACTCGGCGAAGACGCGTTGCAGTTCCTCGCGGTCGCCGTCCAGGATGTTGCGCACCGAGACGTCGAAGTGCGGCGCCGCGGCATCCGGCGCCATGCCCCAGAAGCGGCGCACCTGCGCGTCCCAGCGGCCCTGCAGCGTGCGCACGTCGCGCTCCCACACGCCGATGCGGCCGAAGTTGCGCGCCAGGTCCAGCAGCTCGGTGACGCGCTCGAGCTCGGCGGCGGCGGCGCGCTCGGCGTCCACCGGCTGCAGCGCGACCAGCCAGCCGCCCTCGGGCAGCGCCTGCGGGCTGGCACGCACCCAGCGCGCGCGGCCGCTGCGCAGCGGGATCTCCTGCTCGCCGTCGGCCGGCGTCCAGGGCGAGGCCAGAAGCGCCGCCAGCGCGCTGCCGGGCACGGCCGCCTCGCCGAGCAGCGCCGCGGCGCGGGCGTTGCACCGGCGCAGCGCGCCGGCGGCGTCGAGCTGCAGCAGCGCGACCGGAACGAGTTCGGGCCAGTCCGGGGCGGCGGGCGGATGGGGTGCGGAGGCTGGCGGGGGCCCGTCGGTCGGCATGCGTGGTCGTCTGAGCGGCGTGGAGCGGAACGTCGCCGGGGCGACGCCGGCGGCCGGCGCGGCGCGCCGACAATGCCGCGGTTCGGGGCGGGTCCCAGTCCCCGGCATTGTCGATCAGGGGAAGGCATGGCGGAAGAGCGGGGGGCCGGCCACGCCGGCACGGTGCGGCGGCTGACGGCACCGGTGCACGGCGCGGTGGTCGGCATCGAGGTCGAGGCGGGCCAGCAGGTCGCCGCGGGCCAGGTGCTGCTGGTGCAGGAGGCGATGAAGATGGAGGTGCCGCTCGAGGCCCCGGCGGCCGGCCGCGTGCGCGCGATCGCCGTCGCGGTGGGCGAGGTCGCCGCCGAGGGGGCGCTGCTCGTCGAGTTCGAGCCCGGCGGCGCGGCGCCGTCGGCGGCGCCCGCTGCACCGGCGCCGTCCGCGTCACCGGAAGCCCTGCGCGCCGACCTCCAGGCGCTGCACGCGCGCCGCGCGCTGCTGGCCGACGCGGCGCGGCCCGAGGCGGTGGCGCGGCGCCACGCCGCCGGCCGCCGCACCGCGCGCGAGAACGTGGCGGCGCTGCTGGACGAGGGCAGCTTCAGCGAGTACGGCGCCTTCGCGGTGGCCGCGCAGCGCGGACGCCGAGAGATGCAGGACCTGATCGAACGGACCCCGGCCGACGGCATCATCGGCGGTACCGCCCGCATCAACGCCGACCTGTTCGGCGACAGCAGCGCCTGCGCACGCTGGACGACCTGCAGCGCAACACCCCGTCCGACGGGCTCCTCACCGGCACCGGCACGGTCGCCGGGCGCGCGGTGGCGGTGATGGCCTACGACTACACCGTGCTCGCCGGCACGCAGGGCGTGTTCAACCACGCCAAGAGCGACCGCCTGCTCGAGCTGGCGGCGCGGCAGCGCCTGCCGCTGGTGCTGTTCGCCGAAGGCGGCGGCGGCCGCCCGGGCGACGTCGACTGGCCGGGCGTGGCCGGGCTGGACTGCAGCACCTTCGCGCGGCTGGCGGCGCTGTCGGGACAGGTGCCGCTGGTCGGCGTCGTCGCCGGTCGCTGCTTCGCCGGCAACGCCGCGCTGCTGGGCTGCTGCGACGTCATCGTCGCCACCGAGGGCAGCAGCATCGGCCTGGGCGGCCCGGCGATGATCGAGGGCGGCGGCCTCGGCCTCGTCGAGGCCGACGCCGTCGGCCCGGTGGCCGAGCTCGCCGCCGCCGGCGTGGTGGACCTGCGCGTGCCCGACGAGGCCGCGGCGGTGGACAGCGCGCGCACGCTGCTGGCGCTGCTGGGCGGCGCCGTCGCGGCGGACGGCGGCCCCGGCGACGACCCGCTGACGCTGCGCCAGGCCCTGCCGGAGAACCGCAACGCGCTGTACGACCCACGGCGCATCGTGCAGACCGTGATGGATGCCGGCAGCGTGCTGGAGCTGCGGCGCGAATTCGGCACCGGCCTGGTCACCGCGCTGGCGCGGCTGGGCGGGCCGGCGGTGGCGGTGGTGGCCAGCCAGCCGCGCCACCTGGGCGGCGCGCTGGACCGCGACGCCTGCGACAAGCTCGCGCGCTTCCTGCAGCTGGCCGACGCGCATGGCCTGCCGGTGATCAGCTTCGTCGACACGCCGGGCTTCATGGTCGGGCCGGCGAGCGAGCGCACGGGCATGGTGCGCCACGCCGCGCGGCTGTTCCTGGGCGGCGCGGCGCTGCGCGTGCCCTGGCTGGCGGTGCTGCTGCGCCGCGGCTACGGGCTGGGCGCGATGGCGCTCACCGGCGGGCATTTCCACGCCCCGCTGGCCAGCTGCGCCTGGCCCAGCGGCGAGTTCGGCGCCATGGGGCTGGAAGGGGCGGTGAAGCTGGGCTTCCGCAAGGAGCTGGAGGCGGCGCCGCCCGAAGAACGCGAGGCGCTGTTCCGCCGCCTGCTCGGCGAGGCCATCGCGCGCGGCCAGGCGCTGAACATGGCGAGCTTCCTCGAGATCGACGAGGTCATCGACCCGGCCGAGACGCGCGCCTGGCTGCTGCGCCACCTGGCGGTGGCGCGCGCGCGGCCGCTGCCGCCGCGGCGCGGCTACATCGACGCCTGGTGAGCGGCCGCCCGGGGGGCCGGGCGGGCTACAGAGCGCGCGCGCGCTGCCGACAACGAAGGCAACCGACACCACGCGCCCGCGCGCCCGCCCGCCATGCCCCCGCCCCTGGACACGGTCCTGCCCTCGCAGCTCGGCGCCGGCGACGCACCGGCGGCGGCCGGTGCCCGCTGGCGTGCCTGGCTGCCGGCAGCGCGTGCCGGCGCCCTGCGCCCGCTGTTGCCGCTGCTGGCGGCGCTGGCCGTGCTGGCCGCACTGGGCGGCTGGCTGCTGCACGGCCAGGCCGCGCTGGCGGGCGCCGTGGCCGGCGCCGAGGCGGCCGAACGCCTGGTGGCGCGGCTCGCCGCGCTG
>CAZUPH010000027.1:0-28277 GCA_964621995.1 uncultured Rubrivivax sp.
GGCCTGGCAGGCGCGGAGGTCGGCGAACGGGTCGGCCGGCGCGGCGGGCTGCTGCGCGACCGCCGGCCACGCGGCCAGCAGCAGCGCGGCACCGACCCACAGGCTTGCGGAAGAGGTGTTCATGAGCTCAGCAGGGCGCGCATCTCGGGCACGCAGTTCGCATCGATCAGGTCGTTCAGTGCCTGCAGCTTGGCGCGGCCGTCCAGCAGGTCCCAGGGATCGGCGCCGCGGTCCGTGCTGCTCGCGATGAAGACCCGCGAGGCCGTGACCAGCCGCGTGCCGAGCACCCGCCCGTCGGCCACGTCCACCAGCGACAGCCTCACGTAGACGTGCGGCGCGATGTAGCCGATGCCGATCTCGCTGGTGCCCTCGCGCCGCAGCGGCGTGACGCGGTCCACGTAGAAGCCCAGGCCCTCGACGCGGCCGCTGCCCAGCTCGATCTCGGCGCCCTTCATGCGCGCCTCGGCCCGGTGCTTGGTCACGAGCAGCAGCCGCGTGGCCTTCTGGGCCTGCAGCGTGGCGATCAGGGAAGCCGGCAGCGCCACGCTGCCGCCGTCGAGCAGGCGGTCCTGCGCGCGGTACAGCCCTGGATCGGAGAGCAGCAGCGGCACCGCCTTGCCGGCGCGCGCCTCGGCGACGGCGCGCAGGCCGGCGCGCAGCAGCGACTTCTCGAGGTCGCTGCCGGCGAGCGGAACGCGCTGCTGCGGGTTGTGGTCCAGCTTGCTGCCGGTGGTGGACTCGAAGCCGGTGACGGTGAGCTGGTCGGCGGCCAGCGAGACGATCGCCACGACCGGCTCGGCCGCACGCAGGTCGGCGGCCGGGCCCAGGGCGGCGAGCGGCAGGGCCAGCAGCAGGTGGCGGCGTCGGGTCATGGCGCGGTCTCGGTCGGATCGGCTCGGCAGGGCACAAAGTACAACGGCAGCGCGCCGCGCTGCCGTTCCGTCGTCGGGGGCACCGCCGGCCCTGCGGCCGGCGGTGCGTGCGGGAGGCCTCAGAACTTCAGGCGCACGCCGGCATAGTAGCGCTGGCCGATGGCGTCGTACACGTCCGACGCGGTACCGGCGCCGGTGACGCCGCCGGTGATGAGGCCGTTGGTGTCGAAGCGCGGCGGCTTGGTATCGAACGCGTTGTCCATGCCGAAGAAGAACGTCGCCTTCTGGTAGGTGTAATTCACCTGGAAATCGAAGTAGGTCTTGGCCGGCACGGTGACGGAACCCGCGGGGGCACCGAAGGAGTCCAGCAGCTGGTCGTCGAGCGCCGACTTGCCGATGTAGCTCGTCGTCGTCGAGATGCCGAAGGCGCCCAGCGTGTAGCCCAGGTTCAGCGTCCACTTGTCCTTGGCGGCGCCGACCTCGCCCGCGAAGTGGTCCGGCGCGGAGCCGATGAGCGGGATCACGTAGCCCTTGTTGACGCGGGTGTAGGCCAGCTGCGAGTTCAGGCGGCCCGGTCCGACCTTGTCGGCGAAGGCGACCGTGATGTCGAAGCCCTCGGTGAACAGGCCGCCGCTGTTGGTGACCGCCGAGTCCACGAACTGCAGCGAGCCGGCGCTGTTGGGGCCGGTCTGCTGGGCGCGGCGGGTCACGAACTGGCAGAAGCTCGCGTCACCCGAGTAGCACTGCGACAGGATGAAGTCGCGCGGCGTGCTGACGATGGCGTCGTCGATCTTGATCTTGAAGTAGTCGACGGTGAACGTGAAGTTGCGCAGCGCCGGGATGCTGCTGGGGGTGATGACGATGCCGACCGTGGTCGAGTCGCCCTTCTCCTCCTTCAGGTTCGGGTTGCCGCGGTCGAAGCCGCTGGTGCCCTGCAGGTCGGCCTGCGACAGCGTGAACACGCCGTTGGCCTGGATGTTGGCCAGCACGCCCGGGGCCGCGCGGCAGCGGTCGCCCAGCGTGCCGCCGCCCGTGGGCCCGACGCCCACGCAGGGGTCGGACACGCTCGGGAAGGTCTGGCTCGGCGGCGAGTACAGCTCGTTGATGTTCGGGGCGCGTGTGGCGCGCGACTGCGTCGCGCGGATGCGGACGTCCGACACCGGCGACCACTCGAGCTGGCCGGTCCAGCTGGTCGTGCTGCCGACCGTCGAGTACTTGCCCGAGCGAACGGCACCGCCCAGCGCCACGCTCTTGGCGAACGGGGCGTCCTTCAGCAGCGGCACGCGCACCTCGACGAAGCCGTCGGTGACGTCGAACTCGCCCTCGGTGCGAGGGATCGCGTTGCCGGCGTTCAGGCCCGACTGCTGCAGCGGGTCGAACTCGCTGCGCGCGTACTCCTCGCGCCACTCGAAACCGGCCGCCAGCGACAGCGGGCCCGCGGGCAGCTGGGCGACGTCGCCGCGCACGGTGGCGCCGGCGAGCTTCTGCGAGGTGAAGGTGCTCAGCAGGCCCGGGGCCTGGATGTAGGCCAGCGCGGCCGGCGTGATGGAGTTGAAGCCGAACACGTTGACCGGCACGCAGCCCTGCGCGCGCGCCTGCTCGTCGCGGCACATCGCGCCGCCCTGGCCGTCGGGGATGGCTTCCAGCGCGGCACGGAAGGTCATCACGTTGACCTGGCCGCTGTTGACCTGCGACTCCTTGGTGGCGCCGTAGCCGACGTAGGCGTCGTAGTCCCAGTTGCCGAACAGCGTGCCCTTGGCGCCGGTGACGACGCGGAAGGTGTCGCGGTCGGCGGCGCTGCCGCGGTTGCCGACCTCGGAGAGCCGGCGCGAGAAGTAGTAGTCGCGCGCGCCGTCGCCGTCGGTGTCGGTCATCTGCGCGAGCAGGCTGGCCGGGATCAGCGGGTTGGGCGTCATCACGCCATTGACCATGAACTCGGCCGGCACCTGGCCGCCGCTGGCCGGGTGCGTGGCCTCGGAGTCGAACGGGAAGGGCTCCAGGCGCGTGCGCGTCTGCGTCTGCGCGTAGCTGGCCTCGATGAAGGCGCTGTGGTTCTCGGTGAAGCCCAGCTCGCCCTTGGTGGCGAAGACGTAGCGCTCCAGCGGGATCGCGATCGTGCGCGCGGCCTGGCGGTTGTAGCCGCGAGCCTCGACGCCCGGCCCGCCGTTGGTCGACCAGGCGACCTCGTTGCCCTGCGCGTCGTAGGTGCGGCTGGTGTTGCCGACGAAGAAGCGGCCCTGCGGTGCGTAGCTCGAGAAGAACGGCACCGTGAAGTCGAAGAGCTGGGCCGGGTTGCCGGTCAGGAAGGCGGTCGGCAGGTCGTCGGTCGGCGCGCGCTTGTTCGAGAACACCGCACCCTGCTTGGTGTAGCCGATGTGGGCCATGATGTTCGAGCGGCCGTCGGCGCCGTTGGCGCCCATGGTCATGCTGAACACGCTGCGCTTGTCGTCGCTCTTCTTCGACTCGCCGGTCTCGAACTCGAGGGTCAGGCCGCTGAAGGCACGCTTGAGGATGATGTTGACCACGCCGGCGACGGCGTCCGAGCCGTAGGCCGCCGAGGCACCGCCGGTCAGGATCTCCACGCGCTCGATGAAGTCCGTCGGGATCGTGTTCAGGTCGACCGCGGTCTCGCCGGGAATGCCGGCCACGTGACGGCGGCCGTTGACCAGCACCAGCGTGCGCGAGGTGCCGAGGTTGCGCAGGTCCACCGTCGCGACGCCGGCGCTGGACGTCGAGAAGTTGGAGTTCGTGCGGCTGATCGCCGGCACGCCCAGGGTCGGGTTCTTCAGCAGCAGTTCCTGCAGCGTCACGGCGCCGGAACTGGCGATGTCCTCGGCGGTGAGCACCTGCACGGGTGACGCGGACTCCGCGTTCAGCGTGCGTATGCGCGAACCGGTGACCTCCACGCGCTCCTGCGCCGTGGCCACCGGCGCGGTGAGCAGCAGGCTGCCGCCCAGCGCCAGCAGCACTCCCGTGCAAATCTTGGTCTTCTTGAACATGAACCGGACTCCTGAAGGAAGGTTGAACTCGGCGATACCCATGCCCGGCGGAGGGGTCGCTGCGGCGTTGTCCACGCAGCCCGACCCGGCGCAGGGTCTGTCCGGAGATTGTCACCGACGGCTGTGGGGGAACTCCCTCCGGGAAAGTCATAGTGCGGCGCAGCAGGGCCGGCGCCGGAGGCGGTGTCGGGCCCGAACGCCTTTGCTGGCGCGCACTTGGGGCTGTCGTGCCGGGCCCGGCCGGCCGCCGCCGTTGTTGCCCGCCGGCAACAGCGCGGCACCCGGCCGGTCCGCCGAGTTGTTCCGCGGCGGCGCAGCCAAAAAAGAAGAGGCGGGCCGCAGCCCGCCTCCTTCAGCCGGCCCTGGGCGGGCCTGCGCCGTGGTCGATCAGAACTTCACGCGTGCCGAGAACGAGTAGTAGCGGCCCACCACGTCGTACCACTGCGGGAACGTGTTGCCGCTGTTCGTGCTGGTCGTGCCGATCGTGTTGCCCACGTTCGGCGCGTCCTTGTCGAACGCGTTCAGCACGGTCAGCGCCAGGCGGACGTTCTTCGTCACGTTCCACGCGGCGTTCAGGTCCACGTAGTCGTAGGCCTTGATCGACGAGTAGGCCGGCAGGTAGTTCGTGCCGCCCGGCTCCTCGCTGACCTTGCCCAGGTGACGCCACACGTAGCCCAGCGTGAAGTCGCCGAAGTTCCAGCTCGTGCGCTGGCTGAACTTCATCTTGGCGGTCGGGCCGCCGCAGCTGGTGCCGTAGTAGCCCAGGCAGTCCAGCACCGGCACCGTGGGCAGCGACTGGAACTTCCACTTCGTCGCCTGCGTGGCCTGCAGCCCCACGTCCAGGCGGCCCATGGCGCCCAGTGCGAAGCGGTAGTTCACGCCGAGGTCATAGCCTTCCGCCCAGATCTTGCCCAGGTTGGACAGCTGCGTGCGCACGCCGATGGTGTCGGACCCGTTGAAGGTGCCGGTGTTCGGGTTGCGCGCGATCAGGCCGCAGAAGACGTTGCCCGGGCTGAGGCTCGGGTTCTGGCCCGTCGTGTAGCAGCCGTTGAGCACCTGGTTCGCGGTCGGGCTGGTGATCGCCTTGTCGATGTCGATCTTGTAGTAGTCCAGCGTCAGCGCCAGGCCGGGCAGGAACTCGGGCTCCCAGACCAGGCCGACGGTGGTGGTGTCGGCCTCTTCCGGACCCACGTTCGGGTTGCCACCGCTCGTGTTGTTGATCTGGCCCGCCGACGGCTGCGACAGCGTGTCGATCACGTTGGCCGGAACGCCCGTGGCCAGGCACAGGTTGCGCAGGGCACCGGAGACAGGCACGCCGTTGACCGGCGCGCAGGGATCGACCGCCAGGTTGGCCAGGCCAGTGATGACCGGCGCGTACAACTCGTTGACGTTCGGCGCGCGGGTGGCACGCTGCTGCATCGCGCGGAAGCGCAGGCCCTTGATCGGGGCGTACTCGAAGCCGTACTTCCAGCTGTCGTAGGTGCGGCCGCTGACCTCGGTCTTGAAGTTCGTGTTGCGGAAGCCGCCTTCCAGGCTCAGGCTGTGCGCGAAGGGCTTGCCCTCGATGATCGGCGCGATGACTTCCGCGTAGACCTCGTTGAGCTTGAGCGTGCCGCGGCGGTCCGGCGTCGGGGCGCCGGTGCCCAGCACCTCGCCCTGCACCTGCGACGGACCGTCGGAGACGTTGCCGCCGACCACCTCGCGCTGCTCGCCACCGATCACGACGCCGATCGGCGAGCGCGCCAGCGGGCTCTTCACCGGTCCGAGGTCGCCCGAGAAGGTCAGCGAACCGACGCTCTGCGTGACCTTGGTGGTCTGGATCGCGCTCAGGCCGATGAAGTTCAGCATCGCCGGCGTGATGCTGCCTTCCGGACCGAACACGTTCAGCGGCACGCACCCGCCGGTGGTGACCGCGCAGGAGGTGGTGCTGGTCGCATTCAGGGCCTGACGCACCTTGGACAGCGAGCCCCAGGCGATGCGGTAGGACACCTGCTCCGACTGGCCCTTCATGTAGTTGGCGTCGTAGGACCAGGTGTCCAGCATCGGCAGCGCGCCGCGCACGCCGAACAGGAACTGGTGGCTGTTGTTGTCGAAGTCGTTGATCCGCGGGCCGAACTCGGTGATGCGGCGGCCGATGGTCAGGTTGATCGGCGTCGGATCACCGGCCACGCAGTTGGCGGGGGCGATGTTGAAGGCCGTGCAGAGCTGGTCGCGCGCCGGCTGCGGGATGAACGGGTTGCCGATCGGCACCGTGTACGAGTTGAAGAAGGTGCCCGAGGACGCCAGGTTCAGCGTCACCGAGCTCTTCGTGTACATCAGCTCGGTGTAGGCCTCGAGGTTGTCGTTGACCGTGAAGTTGGCCAGGCCCGTCAGCTGCGTGCGCTCCAGCGGCGTCACGTAGTAGTTCTGCGGGTTGAAGTTGAAGCCCGGGCCGGGGGCCTCGAGCAGGCCGGTCGCCGGGTTGATCTGGCGCGTGCCCAGGCCGCCGGGCAGGCTCAGGAACTGCGCCGGCACGTCGGTGCCCGAGCCCTGCGCGTTGCCGGTGGTCGACGACAGCGAGACCTTGCCGATGTCGCGGTCGCCCTGGCGCAGCGGATCGGTGCGCGTGGTGCCGATGCTCACCGCCGCGTTGCCGCGGCCGTCGCCGAAGTTGGCGCCCATCGTCAGGTCGGCGCGGTAGCGCTTGGCGTCGTTCTGCTCGGACAGGCCGTAGGAGACGCTCGCCTCGACGCCGGAGAAGTTTCTCTTCAGCACGAAGTTGACGACGCCGGCCACGGCATCGGCGCCGTACACCGCGGAGGCACCGCCGGTCACCAGGTCGATGCGCTCGAGCAGCGCGACCGGGATCGAGTTGGTGTCGACCACGCCGCCCAGCGTCGCCGGGACGATGCGGCGGCCGTTGACCAGCACCAGGGTGCGGTTGGTGCCCAGGCCGCGCAGGTCGATGCTGGCCGTGCCGTTGGAGCCGTTGTTGGTGCCCGGGCCGATGGCCGGGATGGCGGCCGGCAGGCCACGGATCACCTCTTCGACGGCGGCAGGCTGCTGCGCGTTGATGTCGTCGGCCGAGATGCTGGTGATCGGGCTGTTGGACACGGCACCGATGGTCTTGATGCGCGAGCCGGTGATTTCCACCCGCTCGCCCTGCGCCCAGGCCGGGGCGGCCAGCAGAGCGCCGCCCAGCGCGACCAGCACGCCGGTGCAGACTTTGGATCTCTTGAACATGTGAACCACACTCCTGTGATGAAGGGTTGCCCGAAAGGAACACAGGTCGCGGACTCGACAGACGAGCGCGTGCTAACGCTGTCGACCCCATGCCCGCGACGTGTAAACAGATTGTCACTGGGGCCATGGCGCCCCCGGTCACCGTGATTGCCCACCCTGTGCGGCCCAGGCCCCCGCAGCTCTCGAGGGACCTCCCCCGTTACGTCACATTTCCCTTGCGCATCAATCACTTGCATTGACGTGCCGACAGCGCCCCCCGGCTTCCGGGGGGGCGCAGGCTAGGGCTATTCCCTAGCGCTCGCGCGCAGGGCGCGTTGGCGCAATGCAACAGCGTCCTGTAACCAGCCGGGGCGCAGGGGCGATTCAGGCGGCCGCGGGCCGCGGCACCGCCGCCAGCAGCCGCTGCGTGTAGGCCTGCCGCGGCTGCTGCAGCACCTCGGCGGCGTCGCCCTGCTCCTCGATCAGCCCGCCGTTCATCACCGCCACGCGGTCGGCGATGTACTCGACGACGCCGATGTTGTGCGTGATGAACAGGTAGCTCACGCCCAGCGTGCGCTGCAGCGTGCGCAGCAGGTTGAGGATCTGCGCCTGCACCGACACGTCCAGCGCCGAGGTCGGCTCGTCGCAGACGATCAGCCGCGGCCGCAGCGCCAGCGCGCGCGCGATCGCGATGCGCTGGCGCTGGCCGCCGCTGAACTCGTGCGGGTGGCGCAGCAGCGCCTGCGCGCCCAGGCCCACCTGGTCCAGCAGCTCCAGCAGCCGCTGCCGGCGCGCGCCGGCGTCCAGCTCCGGCGCCAGCGCGAGCAGCCCCTCCTCCAGGATCTCGGCCACCCGCAGGCGCGGGTTCAGCGAGGCGAACGGGTCCTGGAAGATGATCTGCACCTGGCGCCGCGCCGCGCGCAGCGCGTCGCCCTGCAGCGCGAACAGGTCCTGCCCGTCCAGCAGCGCACGCCCGCGGGTCACCGCGCTGCGCCGCAGCAGCTGCACGATGGCCTTGCCGGTGGTGGTCTTGCCGCAGCCGGACTCGCCCACCAGCGCCAGCGTCTGGCCGGCCGCGATGTCGAAGGAGACGCCGCGCACGGCGTCGAAGTGGCCGCGCGTGCGCTGCAGCAGGCCGCCGCGCAGCGCAAAGCGCACCACGAGGTCCTGCACCGAGAGCAGCGGCGCGGCGCCGGCCGCCTGCGCCGGCGCAGGCTCCGCGGCCGCCGCGGCCGCCGCTGCAGACGATGCCGGCAATGCTTCCGGCCCCGTCCGCGCGGTCGCCGGCGCCCCCGCGGCATAGAGCAGGCAGCGCACCTCGTGCCCGGGGGCCACCGCCTGCAGTGCCGGCAGCGTGTGCGCACAGTGCTCCATCACCCGCGTGCAGCGGGGTGCGAAGCGGCAGCCCGCGAAGGCCTGGTGCAGCGGCGGCACGCTGCCGGCGATGGCCGCCAGCGGCTCGCCGCGCCGGCCGCTGCCCGGCAGCGCGCGCAGCAGCGCCTGCGCGTAGGGATGCTTCGGCGCGGCGAAGAAGTCGGCGGCCGCGGCCACCTCGACGACCTGCCCCGCATACATCAGCGCCACGCGCTGCGCCATGCCGGCGACGACGGCCAGGTCGTGCGTGATCAGCAGCAGCCCCATGCGGCGCTCGCGCTGCAGGTCCTTCAGCAGGTCCAGGATCTGGGCCTGGATCGTGACGTCCAGCGCCGTCGTCGGCTCGTCGGCGACCAGCAGGTCGGGCTCGCCGGCCAGCGCGATGGCGATCATCACGCGCTGCTTCTGGCCGCCGCTCATGCGGAACGGGTAGTCGGCCAGCCGGCGCTCGGGCTCGGGGATGCCCACGCGCGCCAGCCACTGCAGCGCACGTTGGCGCGCCGCGGCGCCGCGCAGCGGGGTGTGCGTCTGGATCGCCTCGACGATCTGGTCGCCGACCGTCATCACCGGGTTCAGGCTCGTCGACGGCTCCTGGAAGATCATGGCGATGCGGCCGCCGCGCACGGCGCGCATGCGCGCCTCGGGCAGCGCCAGCAGCTCGGTGCCGCCCTCGCCTGCCGCGGCGCCGGCCAGCTCGACGCGGCCGCCGGCCACCCAGCCGTTCTCGGGCAGCAGCCGCAGCAGCGCCAGCGCGGTCATGCTCTTGCCGCAGCCGCTCTCGCCGACCAGCGCGAAGGTCTCGCCACGCTGCACCGCAAGGCGCAGCCCGTCGACGGCGCGCACGAGGCCGGCCTCGGCGTCGAGCTCGACGCGCAGCTCGTCCACCTGCAGCAGCGTCATCGCGCGCCTCCGGCGGCCGCGGCCCGGCGGCGGCGGCGCGCGGCCACGTTCGCGCGCGGGTCGAAGGCGTCGCGCACGCCGTCGGCGAACAGGTTGGCCGCCAGCACCAGCGCCACCATGAAGCCGAAGGCCGAGGCGAAGGACCACCACACCACCGGGTCGCGGCTCATCTCGCTGCGCGCCAGGTTGATCATGCCGCCGAAGCTGTTCATCGACGGGTCCACGCCGACGCCCACGTAGGACAGCACCGCCTCGTAGAGGATCAGCGCGCTGAAGTCGAGCACGGTCACGATCAGCACCAGGTGCGCGACGTTCGGGAAGACGTGGCGCAGCAGGATGCGCGTGTCGCCCACGCCGAAGGCACTCGCCGCCTGCACGTACTCCAGCTCGCGCAGCTTCATCGTCTCGCCGCGCAAGAGCCGCGCCAGCGCCGCCCAGCCGGTCAGCCCCAGCACCGCGCACAGCAGGAAGAGCTTGAGGTCGGCGCGTTCGGCGCCGGTCTCGAACAGCTCCGGGTTCTGGTCCAGGAAGACCTGCACCATCAGCACGCAGGCGGCGATGAGCAGCACGTTGGGCACCGAGCTCAGCAGCGTGTACAGGTACTGGATGACTTCGTCGACCCAGCCGCGGAAGTAGCCGGCCAGCAGCCCCAGCACCACCGCCAGCGGCAGCGTGGCCACGGTGGCCAGCGTGCCGATCACGAATGCGGTGCGGATGCTCTTGAGCGACTGGTACAGCACGTCGTTGCCGGTCAGGTCGGTGCCCAGCAGGTGGTAGGGCCCGGACAGTGCCGTCGCGACCCAGACCGTGAGCGCCACGACGCCCAGCGTGGCCAGCGCCACATGCCAGGGGATGTCGCCCTCGCGGCGGCGCACCGCGGCCAGCGTGGTGCCGAAGGCCTGCCGGCGCGCCCGCGCCAGCACGGCCAGGCCCAGCAGGCCCAGCAGCAGCGCCGCGACCAGGCCGCCGCCCAGGCCCATGGCGGCGCGCAGGGCCACGTCGCCGGCCCACTGCGCGGCCGGGTCGGCCAGGTGGCGGCCGCCGAATTCGAGCCGCGGCGCGACCCGCCGCACCTCGCCGTCCACCAGCAGCGACTCCTTCGTGAAGCCCTCGTAGGCCAGCGGCCGCGAATAGGTGGCCTCGCGCGAGGCGATCAGCCCGGCCAGCAGCGCATCCAGCAGCGAGCGGGTGCGCGCGTCGTAGGCCGGTGCCGAACCCGCTTCGCCCGGCGCGGTCGGCGCGGGGGGCAGCAGCGGCCGGTAGTGCACGCTGTCCAGCAGCGTGACGCCCAGGCAGGCCAGAAGCACCAGCCTGGAGGCCAGCGCCGGGCCGTCGCGGAAGACGCGCCGCCAGCTCGCCGCCAGCGCCGGGCGCCGGCGCACGTGCCAGGCGTAGGCGGCCAGTGCCGCGATCAGCAGCCACACGGCGGCGTCGGTCCACAGCAGCACGAACTTCGGCATCGGCGTCAGCCCAGCCGCACCCGGGGGTCGACCCAGGTGTACATGACGTCGATCAGTACATAGGTCGCGATGTACAGCAGCGAACCCAGGAAGACCATCGTGCGCACGACCGCGAAGTCCTGCTTGGCGATGGCCTCGATGACGTAGGCGCCCAGCCCCGGCAGCCCGAAGAAGCTCTCGAAGACCAGGCTGCCGAGGAATACGTAGGGCAGGTAGCCGCCTGCGCTGGTGACGATGGGGATCAGCGCATTGCGCAGCACGTGGCGGAACATCACCGCCGTCTCGCGCAGGCCCTTGGCGCGTGCGGTGCGCACGTAGTCCTTGCTCATCTCCTCGAGGAACATCGCGCGGTACAGCCGCGCCTCGCCGCCCAGCCGCGCCACCAGCGACAGCAGCACCGGCAGCAGCAGGAACTTCACCGCGTCCAGCCCCGGCGCGTAGCCCGAGATCGGCGCCAGCTTGAGCACGCGCGAGAAGAGGAACTGGCCGACGATGATGTAGAAGAGGCTGCTGATGGACAGCATCAGCACGCAGGCGACGACGCCCCAGAAGTCCAGCCGCGTATGGCGCAGCATCACCAGCAGCAGCGCGAAGGCGGTGCTGGCGATGACCTGCAGCACGAACAGCGGCAGCGCCATCTGCAGGCTCACCCACATGCGCGTGGCCACCTCGTGGCCGATGTCGCCGGCGCTCTCGCTGTCGGCGCGGCCGAAGTCCAGCGCGAACAGCGAGACCGAGCGCTCCCAGAAGATGGTGTCGGTGACCCGTGCCGCGCCCTCGCGCGCGGTGTTGAAGTACAGCGGCTTGTCGTAGCCGCGCTCGGCCTTCCACTTCTGCACCGCATCGGCGCTGACGCGCTTGCCGCCCAGGTTGAGCCGCGCCATGTCGTCCGGCGTGTTGACGGTGAAGAACAGCGCGAAGGTCAGCAGGTTGACGCCCAGCAACACGAGCAGCCCGTAGCCGATGCGGCGGACGACGAAGTTCAGCATCGCGGTCGCGCGTGCGGTCCGTTCAGTCCGCGCTGCCGGGCAGGAGGCGGCCGCGCGCGTCCATCCGCTCCCGGCGGCGCAGCTGCGCGCGCGCCAGCAGCACCAGCGCCAGCAGCGCTGCGGCCAGCGCCGTCACCGGCCACCAGCGGGGCCGGTTCCATGCCGCCAGCGCCGCCACGCGGTCGGCGGCGTCCAGGCGCAGGTAGCGGCCGTGGTCGCGCACCAGGATCGCCGGCTTGTAGTTGTGCACCCAGCGCTGCGTGGCGGCCGAGGAGTACGGGAAGTAGCCCATCGTCCAGGGCGCGTCCTCGCGCACCAGCGCGACCATGCGGTCGATCAGCGCCTGCTTCTCGGGCCCGTCCTCCAGCGCCTTCATGCGCAGGAACAGGCGGTCGTACTCGGGGCTGTCGTAGTTGGAGGTGTTCTCGCCGTCGTATTTCGTCTTGCCGGCCTTGCTGTAGAGCAGGAACAGGAAGTTCTCGGCGTCCGGGTAGTCGGCGTTCCAGCCCAGCCAGAAGACCTGGTAGGTGCCCTTGCGCGTCTTGTCCTGGAACTGGTTGTTGTCGGTGGCGCGCACCTCGAGCTGGATGTCGATCTTGGCGAACTGGCGCACCACCCAGTCGATCTGCGGCTTGCGCTCGGGCGTGGCCGGTGCGTAGTAGTCGTAGTTCAGCACCAGCGGGCGGCCGCTGGCGGCGTCGCGGCCGTTCGGGTAGCCGGCCTCGGCCATCAGCGCCTTCGCCTCGGCGATGGAGCGGCGCACCGCCTTGCCGCCCTGTCCGTCAGGCACCCAGCGGTGGGTGACGGGGTTGACGCCCTCGGGCGTGCCCTCGCGCGAGCCGGGGATGCCCGGCGGCAGCGGGCTCATCGCGGTGTCGCCGGCGTCCTTCGGGAAGATGCGCGAATACTCCTCCCAGTCGATCGCGATCGACAGCGCCTGGCGCAGCTTGCGCTTGCGCGCACGCTCGGACTCGCTGCCGGTGTCGCCGATCACCGGGTCCAGCATGTTGAAGGCGATGAAGTAGCTGTTGACGTCGCTGTCGCGCGCGAGGCGGAAGCCCTTGGCCTGGTACTCGGCGCGCACGGTCTCGCTGTCCTGCATCTCCACGAGGTACGGCATGCCGGTGTCGGTGCGCTCGAAGACCTCCAGGTCGTAGAAGCCCTGGCGGAACTTGCCGCGCCGCGGCACCGCCTCGCGCTCGACGACGCTGACGATCTCGTCGACGAAGGGCGTGGGCTTGCCGCAGTCGGCGAGCAGGCCGGCCTCGCGGTCGCCGGGGGCGCCCTCGCAGGGGTAGGGCTCGCCGCGGTAGTTCGGGTTGCGGCGCATCACGTGGCGGCGGTCCTTCAGGTACTCGACCATCATGTACGGGCCGGTGCCGATGGGCCAGGTGTCCAGCGAGAGCCCGCGCGCGGCCATGCCGGGCTGCGCGTAGAACGCGTCGGCCTCCCAGGGCACCGGCGCCAGGAAGGTCATCTGCATCCAGTAGCTCCACTGCGGATACTTGCCCTTGATGCGGATGCGCAGCAGGTGCTTGTCCGGCGCGCTGGCCCCGGCCAGCGGCCAGCGCCTGAAGTCCAGGAAGGGCTTGTCCAGGCTGGCCGGGTCCAGCCCGGCGCGCAGCTTCGCGTCCTCGGCCTGGATCAGCTCGCCGTATTCGGCCAGGCCGACCACGTACTCGGCGAAGGTGCTGAAGATGGGGGCGGTGATGCGCGTGGTGGCGTGGCGCTTGAGCGCGTAGACGAAGTCCTCGGCCACCAGCTCGCGCGTGCCCTGGTGCTCGAAGTCCAGCGGCGTCCGGCGTGCACCCAGCTCGCCCGGCTTCATGTCGTGGTAGCGGTGGCGGCCACGCCCGTCCACCGCGAAGGCCGGGTGCGGCTGGTACAGGATGCCGGGCTTGACCGGGATGTCGTAGATGCTCTCGGCGATCGCCTCCGGCGGCGCGTCGTCGGGCAGGGGGCGGCCGGCCTGGTCCACGTAGCGCGGGTGCACGACCGCGGCCGCCGTCTTGGGCACCAGCTGGAACGGCCGCTTCAGGTAGTGGTAGCCGTAGGGCGGCTCGTAGATCTGGTAGGTGAAGGCGGTGTCGTTGGACCAGTACGAGGCGGTCGGGTCCAGGTGGCGCGGGCTGCTCTCGACGATGGCGCTGTAGATCGTGTTGCGTGCCGCGGCATCGGCCGGCCAGGGGTTGTTGTCGCAGGCCGCGAGCAGCAGCGCCCAGGCCAGTGCCAGCAGGCGCAGCACAGGCCAGGGCACGCCGCTCACCAGCCCAGCAGCACGTCCCGGCCCTGCACCAGCAGCTCCACGCGCCGGCCCACCGGCAGCGTCAGCTTCGGGTGCACGTGGCCGAAGGGCAGCCCGCTCAGCGCCGGCGTGCGCGTCAGCCCGCGCAGCAGCGCGACGACCTGCTTCAGCCCATGCCCACGGTCGGCCGGCGAGGGCCGGAAGTCGCTGAAGGCGCCCAGCAGCACCGCCTTCTGCGCCGCCAGCACGCCGGCCTGGTGCAGCTGCAGCAGCATGCGCTCGACGCGGTACGGGTGTTCGCCCACGTCCTCCAGGAACAGCACCCCGCCCCGGACCTTCGGCCAGTGCTTCGTGCCCAGCAGCGAGAGCACCAGCGTCAGGTTGCCGCCCCACAGCAGGCCGCGCACGCCCAGGCCGTCGAAGCCGGGCTCGGTGCGGAAGCCCAGCGCGTGCAGGCGGCCGTCCATCGCCTCCAGGAAGACGTCGCGCGTGATCTCGTCCACGCCGCCGTCGGCGTCGGCACGGCCGAAGTCGGCCAGCGCCATCGGTCCGGCCCAGCTCGGCGCGCCGGTGGCGGCGAGCAGCCCGAGCTGCAGCGCCGTGAAGTCGCTGTGGCCCACCCAGCGCGTGCCGCGCTCGACGCTCTTCGCGAGGCGTTTCCAGGCGATGCCGTCGAGCAGCCGCGTCAGCCCGTAGCCGCCGCGCGTGGCCATCGCGATGGCGGGCGCGGCGTCCGCCACGCGGTGCAGCGCGGCCAGCCGCGTTGCATCGTCGCCGGCGAAGCGCTGCGCACGGGCCAGCGCGGCCTCGTCGCGCACGACCTCGAAGCCCAGCGCGCGCAGCCGGGTCTCGGCGCGGCGCAGCGCGTCGGCGCGCGGCACGGCGCCGGCCGGGGAGAGCAGGTGCAGGGTCGTCATCTGGGGTCCGTCTGCGGCGGCGGCTGGTCCAGCTCGACCGCCTCGCCGGCCGGGATGCGGTCGGGTGCCGACGCCTCGCCGCCCTCGCCCGCCCCGCGCGCGGCCCGTTGCTGTGCGCGCCGCTCGGCGAAGAAGTCGCGCAGCAGCGCGCCGCAGGCATCGGCCAGCACGCCGCCGACGACCTCGGTGTGGTGGTTCAGCCGCCGCTCGGCGAACAGGTCCAGCACCGAGCCCGAGGCGCCGGTCTTGGGGTCCGGCGCGCCGTACACCACGCGCGGCAGCCGCGCGTGCATCAGCGCCATCGCGCACATCGCGCAGGGCTCCAGCGTCACGTACAGCGTGCAGTCGGGCAGCCTGTAGTTCGAGAGCAGCGTGGCGGCGTGGCGCAGTGCCACGATCTCGGCATGCGCGGTCGGGTCGTGCGTGGTGATCGGGCGGTTGTAGCCGGTGGCCACGACCTGCAGGCCCTCGGCCGAGGGCCGCACGATCACCGCGCCCACCGGCACCTCGCCCACCAGCCAGGCGTTCTGCGCCTGGTCCAGCGCCAGGCGCATGCCGATCTCGTCGGCACTCTCGGGCGCGCTCATCCCTGGCCGCCCGCGGCCGCCGCGCGGCCCGGCGACGACCGCGACTCGAAGGCGCGGCGGCGCTCGGCACGGCGGGCCTCGTGGGCGGCCCGGCACTCCGCGGCCACGGCCGCCGTGTCCAGGCCGTCCAGCGCCGCGCCCAGCGCGCGCGTGGCCGCCGGCAGTGCGGCGGCCGGCATGCGCCGGTACTCACGGCCGTAGCCGTCGCGCGCGATCCAGCCGGCGTCCACCAGCCAGCGGCGCAGCTCGACATGGTCGGTGTCCAGGCAGCGCGCGGGGCCGGCCAGCTGCGCGCGCAGCACGTCGTTGACCTCGCGCTCGGCCAGCGGGCCGGCCGGCAGGCCGGCCCACACGAAGCCCAGCGCCAGGTGGCGCTGCGCCTCGGGCAGGCCGCCGATCGCCACGCCCTCCTTGACGAGCAGCGCCTCGAGCCCCGGCGGGATGGCGGCGGCGGTGGTCGGAGAGGACATGGCGCGAGTATGCCGCGGCCGGCGGGGCCGCCGCGTGCGGGCCGGCGTCCCGAGCCGGCCTCCCGTGCGCGCCGCCGGCGCGACTGTCGGCCTCGGCCTACACGCTGCGGCGCCGGGCGCCTACGGCGCCTGCGCGCCTCGCTGGCTACCCTGCGGGCATGGGTCGGACGGGCCCGCATGCCGAGGGACGAGCCCATGGTCGACGAACCGATACGCCCGCGCTGGGAGGCCGGCACGCTGATGGCCACGCTGGCGGTCGTGGCGCTGCTGTACTTCGGGCGCGGCGTGCTGCTGCCGCTGGCGCTGGCCATCCTGCTGGCCTTCGTGCTGGACCCGGCGGTGACGCGGCTGCGGCGCTGGCGGCTGCCCCGCGTGCTGGCCGTGCTGGCGGTGATCGTCGCCACGGTCGCCGTGCTCGGTGCCACCGCGGCGCTGGTCGGCGGCCAGGTCGTGCAGCTCGCCAAGGACCTGCCGACCTACCAGACCACGATCCAGCAGAAGATCCGCGGCCTGCGCCACCTGACCGCGCGGCCCCGGGTCGTGGACCAGGCCAGCCGCGTGATCGAGGCCGTGGGCGAGGAGATCGAGGACGCGCGGCGCACGCTGGACCCGAAGCGTCCGCCGCGCCGCCAGGCGGTGCAGCGCGTCGTGGTGGAGCCGCCCGAGACCGGTCCGCTGCAGTCGCTGAAGGACTTCGTGGCCCCGGTGCTGACGCCCGCCGGCACCGCCGGCATCGTGCTGCTCTTCCTGATCTTCCTGCTGCTCGAGAAGAACGACCTGCGCGACCGCCTGCTGCGCCTGGCCGGCGGCAGCCTGCACCGCAGCACCGACGCGCTCGGCGAGGCCGGCGACCGGGTCAGCCGCTACCTGCGCATGCAGGTGCTCGTCAACCTGAGCTACGGCGTGCCGATGGCGCTGGGCCTGTGGCTGATCGGCGTGCCCGGCGCGCTGCTGTGGGGGCTGCTGGCGGCGCTGCTGCGCTTCGTGCCCTACATCGGCCCGGTCGTGGCCGCGGCCTTCCCGCTGCTGCTGGCGCTGGCGGTGGACCCGGGCTGGCAGATGCTGGCCTGGACGCTCGCGCTGGTGGTGACGCTGGAGCTGGTCATCAACAACCTCGTCGAGCCCTGGCTGTACGGCGCCAGCACCGGGCTGTCGCCGGTGTCGATCGTGGTCTCGGCGGTCTTCTGGACCGCGGTCTGGGGCCCGGTCGGGCTCATCCTGGCCACGCCGCTGACGGTGTGCCTGACCGTGCTGGCGCGCCACCTGCCGCCGCTGGCCTGGCTGGACGTGCTGCTGGGCAGCACGCCGGCCTTCGACCCGCCGACGCGGCTGTACCAGCGCCTCCTGGCCGCAAACGTGGAGGAGGCCGAGGAGATGGCCGAGCAGGAGATCGCCCGCACCTCGCTGGCCGCGTTCTACAGCGACACCGGCGTGCCGGCGCTGCGCCGGGCGGCGCTGGACCAGGGCCGGCCCTCGCGCGTGGAGCACCGCCACCGCGTCGTGGGCGGCATGCGCGTGCTGCTGCGCAGCCTGCGCGAGGACCCGCCGGCGGCCGTCGCCGAAGACGCGCTGCCGGCGGTGCTGTGCGTCGGCGCACGTTCGGAGATCGACACGCTGGCCGCCGAGATGCTGAGTCACGCGCTGGCCTGCGCCGGGGTGCCGAGCCGCGCGCTGCCGGCCAGCGCGGTCAGCGCCGAACACCTGCCGGCGCTGTCGCTGCAGGGCGTGCGCGTGCTGTGCCTGTCCAGCTTCGGCAGCGCACCCGAGGCGCAGCTGCGCTTCGTCGCCCGCCGGCTCAAGCGCCGCCAGCCCGGGCTGCGCGTCGTCGCCGCGCTTTGGAATGCGCCGCCCTCGCTGCTGGAGCCGCCGGCGCGCGACGAGCTGGGTGCCGATGCCGTGGCGCAGAGCCTCGGCGAGGCGCTGCAGCGCGTGCAGGCAGCGCTCGTGCGCGGTCCCGGCACGCACACCGGCGCCGAGCCGACCACGCCCGCGCCGGCCGGCCCCGCGGTGCCGGTGCAGGCGCCGGTGGCCGGCCTGCTGGAGCCCTCCGTGCGCGTGGCGCTGGACCGCGCCGCGCAGCAGGCAGCGGACGTCTTCGCGATGCCGCTGGCGATGGTCTCGCTGGTGGATGAACGCCACCGCATCTGCCAGGGCGTGGCCGGGCTGGACGAGGCCGGGCCGGCCTTCGAGCGCATCGTCCCGCGCGAGGACACGCTGTGCGCCGAGGTGGTGGCGCAGGCGGCGACGCTGGTCGTGGACGACACCGCGCGCGACCCGCGGTGCGCAGGGCTGTGCTCGGTGCAGCGCGCCGGCATCCGCTTCTATGCCGGGGCCCCGCTGCGCGATCGCGAAGGGCGCGCGATCGGCGCGCTGTGCGTGCTGGACCATGTGCCGCGCCGCCTGGCCGCCGCCGAACGCAGCCTGCTCGAACGCCTGGCCGACGAGGCGAGCACGCTGCTCGCGCGCCACGAGACCGCCCCGCCGGCGGCACGGCCGGACGCATCCCTAGCGCCCACCGAGAGCGCCGCGGCTCCGGCGGCCGCACTGCCCGCGGCGCTGGTCGGGCCTGCGCCGGCCTGATGCCGGGCCCCTCGCGCCCGCCCTGCCCCGCGCGCACATTCACCTGGCCGACGCGTGCGTCGGCGCGGCGCGCCCGGCGGACGCGGCCTCGTCCTGCGGCGCCACGCAGCCCTCGCCGGTGCACGGGCGGCCGTCGCCGTCCTGTGGTGGCCCCAGGCCTCGCAAACGCCGCTGCAGCGCAGCGCGCCGCGGACCTCGCCTCCACCACCAAGCCGAAACCCAGGAGCCGCCATGACCACCAAGACCGCGCCGCTGCGCGCGACGAAGGACGGCCTGCTCAACGCCGCGCTGGCCACCGAGCTGGTGTGCGTGCTGCGCTGCAGGCGCCACCACTTCACCGCCAAGGGCATGGCCTCGCCGAAGGTCGCCGAGGAGTTCATGGTCCACGCCAGCGAGGAAGCGGCGCACGCCGATCGCATCGCCGAGCGCATCGTGCAGCCCGGCGGCGAGCCCGACTTCTCTTCCGCCACGCTGCTGGAACGCAGCCACGCCGACCACGACGAGTCCGTGTCGCTGCAGGACATGGTGCGCGCCAACCTGGTGGCCGAGCGCGTGGCGGTCGAGCGCTGCCGCCAGATGATCGCGCTGGTCGGCGACAAGGACCCGACGACGCGGCGGCTGCTCGAGTCCGTGCTGCGCGACGAGGAGGCGCACGCCGACGAGCCGGCCGGCCTGCTGGTGGACTGACCACATGCGCGACGACCTGCGCACGGTGATGCGCGGGGGAACCTCGTCCGTCCCACCCGCCGGTCAGGCTGCTGCCTCGGCGAGCGAGAGGGCGCGACTGCGCCCGCATCAGCGGCCTGGCCAGGGTGCCGTACCCAGCACCGCGCACAGCGCCTGCGCCGCCGGCACCACCTCGTGCCGCGGCACGAGGCCGATGCCCAGCAGCAGGCCGGGCCGGCCCCGCCACTCCTCGCCATGGCAGCAGGCCGACAGCGGCTGGGCCTCCAGCCCCGCGCCGCGCAGGCGGGCGACGACCTCGGTGTCGTCGGCCGCCGGCGGCAGCGCGGCGCACAGCTGCAGGCCGCCCGAGGGCCGCACCGGGAAGATGCGGCCGACGCCGGCCGCCCGCAGCGTGTCGTGCAGCAGCGTCAGCCGAGCCGCGTACTCCGGGCCCATGCGCCGGACATGGCGGCGCAGCCCGCCGTCGGACAGGAAGTCGGCCATCGCCAGCTGCACGTGCACCGGCACGCCCGCGCCGGTGGCTGCCGCGATCGCGGTGGCCCGCGCGACGTCACGCGGCGGCACGATCAGGTAGGCCATGCGCAGCGCGGGTGCGAGCGCCTTCGAAAAGGTGCCCACGTAGTGCACGCAGCCGATGCGGTCTAGGCCCTGCAGGCTGGCGATGGGCTGGCCCTCGATCTGGAACTCGCTGTCGTAGTCGTCCTCGACGACGACGGCATCGTGCGCGCGCGCCAGGTCCAGCAGTTCCAGCCGGCGCTGCAGCGACAGCGTCGCGCCGGTCGGGTACTGGTGGCTGGGCGTCAGGTATACGAGCCGCGGCGCGGCCCGCGCCGCCGCCGGGCGCAGGCCCTCGGCGTCCACCGGCACCGGCACGATGCGCGCGCCGTGCGCGCGCAGCAGCGTGCGGATGCCGGGGTAGCCGGGGTCCTCCACCCAGGCGGTGTCGCCGGGGACCAGGCGGCAGCGGATCACCAGGTCGAAGGCGGCCTGCGCCGACGGCAGCACGATCACCTGCTCGGGCCGCGCGACCACGTGCCGCACCTCCGCCACGTGGCGCAGGATCTGCTCGCGCAGGCCGGGCACGCCGACGAGCCCGGCATAGCCCAGGTCGTGGCTCGCGGGCTGCCGTGCACGGCGCGCCAGGTGCGTGGCCCACTCGCGCGCCGGGAAGGCGCGCAGGTCCGGCAGGCCGGGGCGGAAGGCCCGCAGCGTGACCGGCGTCGGCGGGTCGTCGAGCCGCCAGTCCTGCAGGCCCGGCCGGATCGGCAGCCCCGCGACCTCGGCCGCCCGCGCGGCCCGCGCCGCCGGCGCCGGCCCGGCCACGCCGGGCAGGTGGCGCGGGTCCAGCGCCGCCACGCGCGTGGCCGCACCCTGCCGGGTCTGCAGGTAGCCCTCCAGGCGCAGCTGGTCCAGCGCCTCCACGAGCGTGCTGCGCGCCACGCCCAGCGCCGCGGCGAGTTCGCGCGTGGAGGGCAGCACTGCGCCCAGCGCCAGCCGCCCGCCGGCCACCGCGTCGCGCAGCTGCCGGTACAGCTGCGTGCGCAGCGGCATGCCGTCGGGCTGCAGCCGCCACACGGCGGCGGCGAACAGGCGTGCCCGCGGGTCGGCCCGCTGGCCGGATCGCTGGCCGGTCAACTGGTCTGCTCGAATCATGCCGACTGGTCCTTCACGGCAGACCGATCCTAGCCGACCATGCACGCCTTCCCAGCCCCATCCGGACCCGCGCCATGACCACGGCCGATTGCCTGGACGAGCCCCTCGTCCTCCTGTCCCACCCGCCTGCCGACGCCGCTGCCGCGGCGACCCGGCCGACGCCGGCTGCGCGGTGGGCGCGCGCCCTCGCGCAGCGCCTCGTGCACGCCGCAGCCGCACCGTTCAGGTGCGCGCGGGGATGGGCGCGGTGCCGGAGCGACGCGCATGCCCGGGCCGACGAGCGCGACTACGCTCGCTGCCTGATCGCCACCTATGGCAAGCTGGACTGAGCCGCCATGAAGCCGGCACGCACCGAACCCGTCATGAACCACACCGCAGCCTGGACACGCCGCTTTCTGCCCGTCTGGATCGCCGGCCTGGCCGGGGTCGCGTCGCTGCTGCTCCAGGCACCGCCGCCCGTGCTGCTGCAGCAGGCACCGGCCCTCGGCGACCTGCCGGACCTGGCGGTCCGCGCGCTCCTGCTCGTCAACCCGCTGATCCTGGTGACGGCGATGGCCGCGCTGGGCGCCGCGACCGCGCATGCCGCCGGATTGCGCAGCCGCCTCGCCGGCGACCGCGAGGCGCCCCTCGGCGCCGGTCTGGCGCTGGCCTGCGGCGCCTTGCTGGCCATGGCGATCACGGCGGCGGATGCGGCCCTGGCCGGCCCGCTCGGCGAGGCCTGGCAGCGCGCCGCCGCCGCCGCGGCCGCCGAGCCGGCGACGCCGCGGCTGGTCATCGGGCTGCTCTACGGCGGCCTGACCGAGGAGGTGCTGATGCGCTGGGGCGTGATGAGCGCGGTGGTCTGGGCCCTGCTGCGCCTGCGCGGTGGCGGCGGGCCGGTGCAGCCAGCGGCAGGCGCCGCGTGGGCGGGCATCGCCGTCGCCGCGCTGGTATTCGCGGCGGGGCACCTGCCGACGCTGGCGCAGGCGGTGGAGCCGAGCGGCCCGATCGTCGCGCGCACGCTCGCGCTCAACGCGCTGGCCGGCCTCGTGTACGGCTGGCTGTACTGGCGGCGCAGCCTCGAGTGCGCGATGCTGGCGCATGCCGCCACGCACGCGGGCTTCGCGGTGATGGCGCTCGTGCGCTGATCTGCCGCGGTCCGGCACGAAAGGGCCGAGCGGCCGACCGCGCTATACGCACTCCATTGCCGACAGGCGGGCGGCGCTCATGGGCAGTCGACCTCGGCACGGAAGCCGGCTCGGCACGGATCGACGGGATGGCGGTCGTCCTCGTTCCTTCAGCGTATCGCCATTGCGCCACATTCGATGGCGATCTCGACGTCGAGCCCTACACGCCGGCCCGTCGAGGTCAGCCCGTGGTGCGCGGCGCGTGTACGCGGATTCGGCCATGAGCTGTCGCTCGTGACAGACGGCTTCGCGCAGCGGCACGGAGGGCTGGCAAGGGGTTTCCGCTGCCCCGGAGCCTCAGTACGGCGGCGCCTGGCGCGCCCGCTGCGCTCGCGCCGCCTCGGTCCACCAGGCCAAGTCGTCGGCGAAGCGGCTGAAGGCCTTGCGCAGCGACTCGCCCATGGCGCCGACCGGCTGGCCTGCGGCGTCAAGCGTCTGGGCGATCGGACCGACCGCCAGCGTGCTCGACACCACCACCATGCCCATCTCGTTGAGGATGCCGTGCCAGAGGGTGCCCGAGCGCACACCCGAGAAGCGCCCGGCGGAATAGCTGGCAATCCCGGCCGGCCGCCAGAACCACTCCTCCAGGAAGTGGTCGGTGAGGTTCTTCAGGCCCGGCTGGGGCCCCCAGTTGTATTCGCCCGTCACGAAGACGAAGGCGTCGGCCGCCTTGATCTTGCGAGCCAGGGTCTCCAGCGGCTCGGGCGCAGTTCCGGGCGGGTACTCCTTGTACATGCGGTCCAGCATCGGCAGGTTGAGCGTCTTCGCGTCGACCAGCTCGGGCTCGGCGCCACGCTGCCGCAGCCCGTCGACGATGAAGTCCGCCAGGCGTATGCCCATGCGGTCGGACCGGTAGGAACCGTAGAACACCAGGATCTTGTCGACCATCTCGCGCCCCTCGTCCGTACACGGCGTTCAGTCTAGCCGTGCACGCAGTGGGCAGGCGTGGCGCCGAGTCGCCGGCGCTGGCCTCGGCCGATCTACGGCGCCGATGTGCCGGCGCGCGAGCCGTCCTTGGGCGTCGCGCCGGCCGGTAGGTGCAAGGGGCTCGGACATGGGCTCGCTGCTCCAAGTGCTTGCACAAGACGAGGGACGCGTTTCGGCCGGCAGCGGCCACTCCGCCGTGACTGTTTCAGCGTATCGAACTCAGCGCGAAGGGGTGGCCTCCCACCAGCGGGTCCATCCACAGCGCTGCGTCCTTGGAGCGGGCCGGCCCATCCCGGATCAGCCTGACGCCTGATCACCAACGTGATCGGCTGGATCCGGGCGGTGGTGCTCATCCACGGATGACTTGGCGCACAGGGCGCGGCAACCGAAGAGGCCGCGTCGCGTCGTTCATCGACGGCAACCCCGACGGGCCTAAGGATCGCCCGCGGCCGCGCGCATGGCGTCCCGACGCGAGGCCAGATGCCGGCGCACCGCCGCGTCCGGCGTCAGTTCGATCGCGGTGTCGAAGGCTTCGGCCGCGGCCCGGCAGTCCCCTGCCATGGCCAGCAGGTGGGCCCGTGCCGCCCACCACGGCTGGTGCCGGTGGGTCGTCGCGGCGTCACTGGCGTCGAGCCACCCGAGTGCGGTCCTCGGGTCGCCCTGCGCATGCGCCCAGGCGACCGCGTGCGCGATGCGGGCGCCCACGGTCGGCCAGCGTTCGAGCAGGCGCTCGTAGAGCACGACGATGTCGCCCCAGGGCGTGATGCCGCTGCGCGCGCGAGAGCCGTGGGCCAGCTGGATCGCGGCCTCGTACTGGAGCGGACCGGGCGCATGCCGTGCCGCCGCCCGCCGCAGGCAGCTTTCGGCCTGCGCCATCAGCGGCGCGTCCCAGCGTCGGACATCCTGCCGGTCGAGAGGCACAAAGGCGCCCTGGTCATCGCGCGAGGCCGCGCGCCGCGCTTCGCACACCGACAGCAGCGCCAGCAGTCCCAGCGCCTCGGCATCGTCGGGCCGCTGCGCAACGACCAGCGTGGCCAGGTACAGCGCCTCCTCCGCCAGCGCCGTCCCGGCGGCGGAGTCGGCCACGCCCCAATGCGCGGTGTAGGCACCGTACACCGCCTCGAGCACCGCCTGCACCCGCTGCGGAAGCTCACGCGCTTCCGGTTCCTCGAAGCGGATGCCGGCGACGCGGATCTTGGCCTTGGCGCGCGACAGGCGCTTGCTCATCGCCTCGGCCGGCACCAGGCATGCCGCGCCGATGCGGGCGGCATCGAGGCCGAGCACCGTCTGCAGCATCAGCGCGCTGCGCGCGCCCGCGTCGATTGCCGGATGTGCGCAGATGAACATCAGGCGCAAGCGCTCGTCGGGCAGCGCCGGTGCCTCCGGCGCCGGCGTCGCCGCGTCCGGCCACAGCACGGTCAGCGTTGGATCCTCGCCGAGCTTGCGCCGCCGGGCCGCGAGCGCGAGCTGGTTCTTCGCGGCGGTCATGAGCCAGCCCTCTGGCGATGCGGGCACCCCGTCGCGAGGCCAGGTGGCCAGGGCGGCGGCGAACGCCTCGCCCAGCGCGTCTTCGGCGGCGGCGATGTCGCGCCAACGCCATGCCAGCCAGGCCAGCAGCCGACCGTAGCTCTCGCGCGCGGCATGCTCGGCCGCCTGGGCTGGGCTCATGGCGTGTTCAACGCGGCGCGGTCGCGACGGGCCGGACCTCGGTGCTGCCGGTGGCCGAGCTCGGGCTCTTCGAGGCCCAGTGCAGCGCCTCGTCGAGCGAGGGCACGTCGATCACGACATAGCCGGCGGCGAGCTCCTTCGTGTCGGCGTAGGGGCCGTCCTGGATCACGCGCTCGCCGGCGCGGATGCGCACCGTCGACGCGGTCCAGGGCGGCGCGAGACGGTTGCCGCCGCGCATCACGCCGGCGGCCACCAGCTCGCCCATGTAGGCCTTCCACGGCTCGAGCGCGGGTGGCCCCAGCTGCGGGTCTTCCTGCCGCTCGATCTCTTCGACGGGCTGGTTGAAGGTCAGCACGAACTCCATCTCCGTTCTCCTCACGCCCAGGGGTCGAGCACGATCTTGCCGATCGCCTGCCGGGCCTGCAGGCGCTGGTGGGCTTCGGCGGCCTGCGTCAGCGGCAGCGTGGTGATCGGCGGCACCGAGATGCGGCCGCCCAGCACCGCCCCGATCAGTTCGCCGAGCGCCGCACCGGCTGCCTGCGGCCGGTGCATGAACCATCCGCCGAGGTTGAATGCCGCAAGCGACTGGTTCATTGCCGGAGCGTAGAGCAAGTGCTCGATGTCCGCCTCGGCCAGGACTGCCGCCTGGCCACTCGCGGCGCCGTAGACGACTGCCCGGCCGAACGGACCCAGCGCGCGCAGGCCTTGGGCGAGCACGGGGCCGCCGGCAGACTCGAGCAGCACGTCCACGCCGGCACCGTCGGTCGCGCGGCGCACCTCGTCGGCCCAACCCGGCTGGCTGTCGTCGACGACCACGTGCGCGCCCAGCGCCAGCGCCGCGTCGGCGCGGGCCCGGGAACTGGCCGCGGCCACGACCAGCCGCGCCCCGCGCTGGCGGGCGATCTGCACGGCGTAGTGGCCCACGCCCCCGGCCGCGCCAGGAATCAGCACGGTCTCGCCGGCGGCCAGGCGCGCGGCGTCGCGCAGCAGCAGCATCGCGGTGCCACCAGCGATGACCAGTGCGCTCGCGCGGGCGGCGTCCAGCCCGGGCGGTATCGGGTTCAGCTGGGCGGCGACGGCCAGGGCGAACTGGGCATAGCCGCCGCGGCCGTCGCCGCCGGCCAGACCGAAGACGGGCTGGCCGGGCAGGAGCCCCTGCACGCCCTCGCCGCAGGCGGCCACCGTGCCGGCGATCTCGCCGCCTGGGGTGTAGGGCCAGGCGGTGGCGAACGGATAGACATCGCCGCGGCGACGCTTGACGTCCGAGAAATTGACCGATGTGGCCTCGACGCGAACCAGGACCTGGCCCGGGCCGGGCCGGGGGACCGGGACGCCGACGGGCTTCAGGACGGCTGGCGCGCCCGGTTGACTCGCCTGTATGGCGAGCATCTGGTTGGGAATCGACATCGCGGATCCTCCGGTGCTTGGCAACGAGCGGCACGCCATGCACCGCCTTCATCCCATGGATGCGCGAGTCACCGCACGACGGACATCGAACCGAGAAATGGAGAGCGGGAGCGGCCGTCGTGTCACGCATCCGTCCACGACCGACCGGAACGGGCCCGACCATTCCGGCCGATCCGGCTGACGTTGCGACGCTGCGGGCCACTGCCAGTCCGGGCTGCCCGCCTGCCGATGCAGCCATCGACGAACGGACGGCCCGCCGGGCACGTCGTCCGGGTCTGCATCCGTCGAGACTCCCACGGCGCCAGAATGATCTCCTGCGCCGCCGGGCCGTGACTCGAGCGTTGGCCGGTGCGCCCGCCCTGTCCGACTGCGAGCCACTGCCATGAGCCACGTCCGCACCGAAACCGACACCTTCGGCCCCATCGACGTCGCTGCCGATCGCTACTGGGGCGCGCAGGCCCAGCGGTCGCTCGGGAACTTCAGGATCGGCTGGGAGCGGCAGCCCCTGCCGATCGTGCGCGCCCTGGGCATCGTCAAGCGCGCCGCCGCCGAGACCAACCGCGAACTCGGCAGGCTGGACCCGGCGCTGGCGGACGCCATCGTCGCCGCCGCCGACGAGGTGATGGCGGGCCAGCTGGACGACCACTTCCCGCTGGTCGTCTGGCAGACCGGGTCGGGCACCCAGTCGAACATGAATGCCAACGAGGTCATCGCCAACCGCGCGATCGAGATGCTGGGCGGCGAGATGGGCTCCAAGCGGCCGGTCCACCCCAACGACCACGTCAACATGAGCCAGTCGTCCAACGACACCTACCCGACGGCGATGCACGTGGCCTGCGCCGAACAGGTGGTCCACGACCTGCTGCCGGCGCTGCGGCACCTTCACGCGGCGCTGGAACGCAAGGCCCAGGCCTGGGCGCACATCATCAAGATCGGCCGCACCCACACCCAGGATGCCACGCCGCTGACGCTCGGCCAGGAATTCGGAGGCTACGCCCGGCAGGTGGCCAACGGCATCGAGCGCATCGAGCAGTGCCTGCCGAAGCTGATGGAGCTGGCCCAGGGCGGCACGGCCGTCGGCACCGGCCTGAACGCCCCGATCGGCTTCGCCGAGATGGTCGCCGAACGGATCGCCGCCATCACCGGCTTGCCGTTCACGACCGCCCCCGACAAGTTCGAGGCCCTGGCCGCCCACGACGCGATGGTGTTCGCCCACGGCGCCATCAACACGGTCGCCGCGTCGTTGTTCAAGATCGCCAACGACATCCGCCTGCTCGGCTCCGGCCCGCGCGCGGGCCTCGGCGAACTGGCGCTGCCCGAGAACGAGCCGGGCTCGTCGATCATGCCCGGCAAGGTCAACCCGACCCAGTGCGAGGCGCTGACCCAGGTCTGCGTGCAGGTGTTCGGCAACCACGCCGCGCTGACCTTCGCCGGCTCGCAGGGGCACTTCGAGCTGAACGTCTACAAGCCGGTGATGGCCTACAACTTCCTGCAGTCGGTGCGACTGGTGGCGGACGCGGTGGTCAGCTTCACCGACCACTGCGTCGCCGGCATCGAGCCGCGCGAGGACAACATCAGGCGTGGTGTCGAGAACTCGCTGATGCTGGTCACGGCGCTGAACGGCAGGCTGGGCTACGACGCCTGCGCCGCGATCGCCAAGGCCGCACACCGCAACGGCACCACGCTGCGCCAGGAGGCCGTCGGCGGGGGCTACCTGACCGACGCCGAGTTCGACGAGGCGGTGCGGCCCGAGAAGATGATCTCGCCGGGCTGAGTGGGTAGCCGACCCCGGGACCGGCCTTGACGGGCAGGCGGGTCGCCGCTCGATCTCCTGGCAACTGACCGTGCCTGTCCTGCAGGTCTGCGTTCGACGCCTATCGGCCAGAACTCATCGGTCGCGCGGGCACCTGCCGTGCCTGGTTCGATGGCGAGGAGGGTTCCCGTGTGACCAGCGACGGGTCCCACGGCGCAGGCCGCGCTGCAAGCACGAAACTCGCGCCGCGAAAGGGGCGAGGCCCTGCCGCGCCATCCGATCACGCCCGGCCTGACCGTCGTCGGTGGACAGGCCCATGTCGTGGTGCTGCCGTGCCCCGCGGGCCGAACCCCACCCGCCGTGATCAGTCATCCCCCGCCTATCGGCGCGCGGCGCGCCGGCGCCGGGCCGCCGCGGGCGAC
>CAZUPH010000028.1:0-27469 GCA_964621995.1 uncultured Rubrivivax sp.
CCTGCCGACGCCGCGGAGCGTGCGCTGCTCGGCCGCCTGATCGATCGCGAGGCCGCGCTCGCGAATGCGGTGCTCGTGCTGCACGGCCAGGCCGAGGCGGGCGCCGAGGCGCAGCGTCGAGCACTCGCCTGGCTGGCCACGCTGAACGCCGGCGCGCTGGTCTGCGCGCCGCTGGCCGCGGGGGTGCTGCGCGAGTCGGCGCTGCCCTGGCAGCGCTTCAGGCCGGCGACGCGGCCGCACCGGCGCTGCCGCCGCGCTGGCACGAGGCGCTGCGCGCCGCGCGGCAGCAGTTCCGCGTCGGCCCGCACGAGCTGGCGCAGGCCCTGCAGGCCGTGGCCGCGCTGGACGAGGGCGCCGACGCGGCCGCGGCGCTGTGGCAGGCGCTGCGCGAAGGCGCGCGCGGCGGCCTGGACCTGCTGGCGCAGCGCATAGCCGCCGACACGCGCTTCGACGAGCTCGTGCTGCCCGCCGGCACGCTGGCGCAGCTGCGCGCGATCGCGGCGCAGCTGCGCCAGCGCCACCGCGTGCACGAGGACTGGGGCTTCGCGCGCCGCGGCACACGCGGGCTGGGCATCGCGGCGCTGTTCGCAGGCGAGTCGGGCACCGGCAAGACGCTGGCCGCCGAGGCCATCGCGCACGAGGCGGGGCTGGACCTCTACCGCATCGACCTCGCCGGCACCGTCAGCAAGTACATCGGCGAGACCGAGAAGAACCTGGCGCGCATCTTCGACGCCGCCGAGTCCAGCGGCGCGGTGCTGCTGTTCGACGAGGCCGACGCGCTGTTCGGCAAGCGCAGCGAGGTCAAGGACAGCCACGACCGCTACGCCAACATCGAGGTCGCCTACCTGCTGCAGCGCATCGAGAGCTACCGCGGGCTGGCGATCCTGACGAGCAACCAGAAGAGCGCGCTGGACCGCGCCTTCCTGCGCCGGCTGCGCTTCGTCGTCACGTTCCCGTTTCCGGACGAGGCGGCGCGTGCCGAGCTGTGGCGGCGCCAGTTTCCGCCAGACGCGCCGCTGCAAGGCGTGGACTTCGGCGCGCTGGCCACGCTGCAGCTGGCCGGCGGGCACATCCGCAGCGTGGCGCTCAATGCCGCCTTCGCGGCCGCGGCCGGCGGGCAGGCCATCACGCAGGGCCTGCTGCTGGACGCCGCGCGCGCGGAATTCGCCAAGCTCGAGCGGCCGTTGCCGGCCGGGATCGCGGCATGAAGCCCGGGCGCATCGAGCTGCACATCGGCCGCCTCGTCGTCGACGGTCCGGGGGCCGCGCGCGAGGGCCTGCAAGCCGCGGTGGCGCAGGCGCTGCAGCGCGAGCTGGCGGCGCGCTGGTCGGCCGAGGCCGCGCCGCACCGGCAGCCCGCCGCGGTCGCGCCGCGGTGGACGGCGCCGCTGGCCGAGGCGATCGCCGCGCGCTGGTCGCCCGAGGCCAGCGCCGCCACGGCCACGCCGACCCCGCGCGGCACCGGAGCGCACGATGTTTAGCCACCTCGTCGCCGCCGGCCGCGCGGCCACGGCCGAAGGCAAGGCGCCGAGCCGGCTGCTGCAGCGTGCCTGCGCCTGCGCCGGCAAGGGCCCCTGCGCGGAATGCGAGAAGAAGAAGCGCCTGCAGCGCCGCGCCGATGTGTCCGGCGCCGGCACGGCGCTGCAGGCGCCCACCGCCGCGCTGCCCGCCACGGTGGAAAGCGGCGGCGCCCGGCTCGGCGTCCCGCTGCGCGAGCGCTTCGCGCCGCTGCTGGGCAGCGACTTCGGCGCCGTGCGCCTGCACCACGATGCGGCCGCCGACGCCGCGGCGCGTGCGGTCGGCGCGCGTGCCTTCACGGTGGGCCAGCACATCCACTTCGCGGCCGGCGAGTACCGGCCGCACACGCGCGAGGGCCTGCACCTGCTGGCGCACGAGCTCAGCCACACCGTGCAGCAGGACGGCGCGCCGCCGCTGGCGCTGGCCGCGCCGGCCGCGGGCTATGCGATCGACGGCGCGGCATCGCCACTGGAGCGCGAGGCCGACGCCGCGGCGGATGCCGCGCTGGCCGGCCGGCGCGCGAGCCTCGTGCGCGGCGGCGCGGCGCGCGTGCAGGCCCGGCTGCTGCAGCGCAAGCCCACCGGCATCGGCACCGCGGCCGGCGGCAGCGAGACGGCGAGCGTCGAGCGTGTGATCGACGAGAACACCACGGTGCACATCGCGCGCACCGTCAAGGAAGCGCCCTGCGAGCGCGTCAGGACGACCGAGAAGACGCCGCCCGACCAGATCTTCTACTGGGACAAGGACGCTGACGCCGTCGGCATGCAGTACCGCATCTGCCGCGGGCGCATCCAGCTCGGCACGAAGGGCGAGATCGACTACACGAAGGCGGTCGACTCCGCCAAGGGCCTGCTGAACACGCTGCAGGGCAACCCGGCGCTGGGCGGCGACCTCGGCAAGCTGCTCGACGACCGGCTAAAGGAGGCCACGATCAGCGCCAGCGGTTCCATCACGCTGGACATCGACGGCATCCTGCGCGCCGAGGTCACTGGCGACACCACGGCCGGCACGGCCGCGCAGAGCTACGCGGTGCGTGGCAGCCTGCTCGTCACGCCCAGGGGCGTGAGCTTCAGGATCGCCGGCGGCATCGACTACGCGAAGACGCCGCTGGACAGCAAGACGACCTACACGCTGGAAGGCACGGTCGCGACCAAGCGCTTCGCGGTGTCGCTGAAGTACCAGCAGATCGACAGCTCGGCTGTCGGCGGGCCGGCCAGCAGTCGCGGCGAGTTCACCGGCGGGCTCGACATTCCGCTGACCAAGGACATCACGCTGGGCCCGACGGTCACGGTCGGGCCGGGCGGCGAGACCACCTTCGGCGGTGGCATCAAGGGCCGCTTCGGCGCGCCGCCCAAGGCGCCCGAGGTCAAGTGCTACGAATGCCGGTGCCCGCCCCCGCAGCCCGAATACAGCTGCCGCCGCGACACCCGCGCGCACGAGAAGCGGGTCAAGACCGCGGACCCGAAGGAGGCGCAGGTCAAGCTGCTGTACCAGTACAACAGCACCACGCCGGCCCGAGGCGGCGACTTCGAGGCCGCGGCGGGCTCGGTCGCCACGATGCTGGGCGAGGGCTACGCCGTCACGCAGATCCACGGCTATGCCTCGCCCGAGGGCTCGCTGGACGCGCCGAAGAAGCCGGTCGCCGGCTTCAAGGGCAACATCGCGCTGAGCCAGGCGCGGGCCGACCATGCCCGCGGCGCGATCGCGAAGCGCGCGCCGCAGGCCACGCTGCCGGCGGCCGAGGGCCGCGGCGAGCGGCTCGGCGACCTGGACGGCAGCGGCGACACCGCCGACCGCGACCTCACGCCGCAGCTCGTCGCGCTGCTCGAGCCGCTCTCCGAGGATCAGCGCCTGGACGTGCTCGGCGTGCCCGACACCGTGAAGGCCGACGCCGAGCGGCGCGCGCAGGCGCTGGCCGACATCCAGGCCTTCGTCAGCGGCCGCGATGCACGCGGCCTCGCGCTGGCGCAGCGGCCGCGCTGGGAGAAGGTCTTCCCCTTCCTGCGCCGCGTCGAGGTCGCGCTGCACAAGCCTGCGACCTTTGCGAACGTGCCGGTCGCCGCGAAGACCACGACCGGCTGCGACGACGCCGACCTCGCCTACGCGAAGTCGCAGATGCCGCCGCTGCCGCCGGACAGGCGTCTGCCCAAGGAAAGCTGCGACCCGAGGTGACGATGCGCCGCACCCGCCCGACCCCCGACAGCATGGCGCAGGCCCAGCCGGCCTGGACGCCGCGCCGCACCGCGACTGCCCTGCCGGCGCAGCCGGCGGCCAAGCGCCACGCAGCCAGCGCGAGCGGCGCGGACTACGCAAGCGTGCCGCTCGCGCGCCGGCTCGAGATCGCCGACCCGGCCGAGGCCGTCGTCGGCCTGCAGGGCGGCGAGACGGCGCCCGCGGGCAAGCAGGAGAAGAAGGCCGCGCCGAAGGCGGCCGACTGCGCCGAGAAGCTGACCTGGGTGCCCGTGTCGCCCGTGCCCACCGACATCCGTGCCGACACCGCGCTGGAATTCGCCGCCGGCATCGACGCCGTGCTCGGCGCCGGCGGCCACACGAACGTGGCGGTGAAGCTGGCACCGGTGATCGAGGCCGGCCGCATGAAACAGGTCGGGCTGACGCTGGAGAGCAGCATCATCCGCCCGCGCTGGGCCGGCGGGCGGCCCAGCGAGAGCGAGAAGCAGCTGATCAAGCGCGTCGAGGCCTTCATCAAGGGCCACGAGGAACGCCACCGCGACCTCAGCCGCAGCGTGATGCAGCAGGCCGTGTGCGACGCGCTCGGCCAGCCGGAGGCCGAGGCCGAGAAGATCCTCAAGCACGCGATCTGCGAGCTCGAGCCGGCGGCGCAGGAGCAGCTCGACGCCGCCGAGGGCCTGCTGCAGTGGGTCAAGGACAGCAGCGGCGCGGTCGTGGACTTCAAGGCCGTCGGCACCGAGCACGACTACCACGTCCCGGGCTGCGACCCGTTCGCGGCACCGCCGCAGGACGAGACCGGCGACGCCGGCAAGGAAGGGCAGGGCTGATGGGCCCGAGCGCTTCACCGCGGCTGGTCAAGGGCGGGCTCGTCGTGCTGGCGCCGGGCGGCGGCGCCGTCAAGCGCCAGGTCGCGCTGCAATACAACCCCGACACGCTCACGCGCAGCTACCAGGTGCAGGGCGTGGGCGGCGACGGCGGCGGCGAACGCGCGCAGCCCTTCCGGCTCAAGGGCCCGGCGGTCGAGACGATCAAGCTCGAGGCCGAGATCGACGCCACCGACCAGCTGCAGTTTCCCGACCAGCACCCGGCCGCGGTGGCCTTCGGCATCGCGCCGCAGCTCGCGGTGCTGGAGGCGCTGGTGCACCCCTCGGTGGACGAGCTGCTGGCCCACGATGCGCTGGCCGCCTCGGGCGTGCTGGAGGTCGTGCCGCCGGAGGCGCCGCTGGTGCTGTTCGTCTGGGGGGCGCAGCGCGTGGTGGCGGTGCGCGTCACCGAATTCTCGGTCACCGAGGAGGCCTTCGACCCGGCGCTCAACCCGCTGCGTGCTCGGGTCTCGCTGGGCCTGCGCGTGCTGGGCACCGACGACCTGGGGTTCGCGCATGCCGGCGCACGCATCTTCCTGGAGTACCTGCGCGGCCGCGAGTCGCTGGCCGGCAAGGCCGGCAGCGCGACGCTGGCCACGCTGGGCCTGGGCTCGCTGCCCTGAACACGACACGACCATGGCCGCCCTCGACCCCGTGCAGATGCTGATCGACGCCGGCGCGATCCCGTCGTCGCCGTTCTCGGAAGCCAGCCGCTACCGCGGCCTGCCGCTGGCCACCGTCACGCGTGCCGACGGCACGCCGCAGGCCTACGTGCGGCGGCGCTTCGTGCCGGCGCAGCGCGACATCCCGATCGCCGCCGTGCTGGCCGTGGGCGGCGGCGAGCGGCCCGACCTGCTGGCCCACCAGCACTACGGCCAGGCGCTGCTGTACTGGCGCATCGCCGACGGCAATGCGGTGATCGACCCCTTCGAGCTGACCGACACCGCGGGGCGGCGGGTGCTGCTGCCGGTGCCGCCTTCCACCTGATCGCGCCATGGCGAACAACGGCATCCAGCTCGGCCTGCACGTCGGCCCCGTGCCGCTGCCGGCACCGGCCGAGCTGGTGCGCGCACTGACGCGCGTGAAGGTCGAGATGGGCTCGGGCGAGGCGCAGGGCGGCTTCGACCTCACCTTCGACCTGCCGCAGCGCTCGCCGCTGCGCACGCTGTTCCTGCTCAGCGGCGGGGGCGGCGGCGTGCCGCTGATGCGCGTGGCGCTCTCCGTGACGATCAACGGCCGCACCGAGCCGTTGATCGACGGCATCGCCACGCATGTCGAGATGCTGCCGGGCGAGGGGGGCGTGGGCCAGGTGCTGGTGCGCGGCAAGGACCTCTCGGCGCTGATGGCCGTGATCGAGATCCCCGGGCTGCCGTTCCCGGCCATGCCTACCAGCGCGCGCGTGCTGCTGGTGCTGGCCAAGTATGCGGCGCTGGGCGTGATCCCGATGGTGATCCCGAGCCTGGCCGACGTGCCGCCGCTGCCCATCCAGCGCATCCCGGTGCAGCGCGGCAACGACTACGACTACGTCACGCAGCTCGCGCGCGACGTCGGCTACGTCTTCTACCTCGAACCCGGCCCGGCACCCGGCACCTCCAAGGCCTACTGGGGGCCGGAGATCCGCATCGGCGAGCCGCAGCCGGCGCTGACCACCCAGATGGACGCGGCGACGAATGTCGAGCAGCTCGGCTTCCGCTTCGACCGCGAGGCCAAGCGCTTGCCCATCGTCTTCTTCCAGGAGAGTGCGAGCAAGGCGCCGATCCCCGTGCCGATCCCCGACGTGACGCCGCTGAACCCGCCGCTGGGCGCGGTGCCGCCGCTGCCGCCGAAGATCGAGCAGCTCTCGGACACGGCGCAGATGTCGGTGGGCGACGCGCTGCTCAAGGGCCTGGCCTTTGCCGCGAAGCACAGCGACTCGGTCTTCGGCAGCGGGCGGCTGGACGTGGCGCGCTACGGCCGCGTGCTGCGTTCGCGCCGGCTGGTCGGCGTGCGGGGCGCCGGCCTGGCCTTCGACGGCCTGTACTACGTGAAGCGCGTGACGCACGAGATCGAGCGCGGCAGCTACAAGCAGAGCTTCGAGCTGGCGCGCAACGGGCTCGTCTCGACCGTGCCGCGGGTGCCGGTGTGAACGGATGAGCGCATGAGCACCGGCCCCTACCTCGGCAAGTTCCGCGGCGTCGTCGTCAACAACGTCGATCCGATGCAGATCGGCCGCATCCAGGCCATCGTGCCGGACGTCTCGCCGATCCCCTCGTCCTGGGCCATGCCCTGCCTGCCCTGGGCCGGCATCAATACCGGCGTCTTCACGGTGCCGCCGCCGGGCTCGGGCGTGTGGATCGAATACGAGCGCGGCGACCCCGACTACCCGATCTGGGTCGGCGGCTACTGGGGCACCGCGGCCGAGGTGCCGGTGCTGGCGCGCGCGGTGCCGCCGGCGGTGCCCGGCATCACGATCCAGACCACGCTGAAGAACGGGCTGACGATCAGCGACGTGCCCGGTCCCACCGGCGGCATCCTGATCCAGACCACCACCGGCGCGATGATCTCGGTCAGCGACGTCGGCATCGTCATCTCCAACGGCAAGGGCGCGATCATCAACATGACCGGGCCCACGGTGGACGTCAACCTCGGCGCCTTGACGGTGATCTGACATGAGATCCGCGTCAGGTCGAACCGGTTGTGGCGCGTTGCGGACGCTTCGACGGCGTGCGAGCATGGCCCTGCCTGCGATGGCGGGCCAGCGCTCGGGCCGCTTCGCAACGCTGCGCCCTGGACGCCCTGGAGCGCGCCAGCGGCTTTGGGCATGCGGGCATCGCGGCACAAGGCCGACGCCGTGGGGCCGTTCAGGGCAGGGCCCTCGAACACACGAAGTGGCGCCTCTGTGGTTCGAAGCTCGGCTGCCGCGCCTCGAGGGCCCTGCCCTGCCCGACCCCACGGCATCGGCCTTGCAGGCAGCGCTTGAGGACTGCTTGCACTCGCCGGCCGAACGTCGGCTCCAGCACCCAGGCCCGATGCCTGCGGCGGACTGCCGGAAGTCCACCACCGCAACGCGCAAGGTCGAGGTCGCGGGGGGTCGGGCAGGGCTGGGCCCTCGAGGCGCGGCCGCTGCGCTTCGAGCGACAGAGGCGCCACTTCGTGTGTTCGAGGGCCCAGCCCTGAACGGCCCCCCGCGGCCTCGGCCTTGCACGCCGCGATCTTCGAAGGCGAACGGGGCATTGCGCGGCGCCGAAGAGGGCGCAAGCAACCGCCTGCCACCAATGTCCGCAACGCGCCGCAGGCAGTCAGTCCAGCGCCTGAGGAAGTCCACGTCCGGGTGTCGCGCACAGCGTCGCGTCGTCACTGCACATGCCCGCCGGAGCCGCTGATGCCCGCCCCCGTCCTGCACCTCGGCGCCAGCGTGCTGTGCCTGCATGCCGGCACTGCCACGCCGACGGCGCCATTTCCGCGGGTGCTGGTGTCGGGGCAGCCGGTGGTGACGCTGAGCTCGCCCTATGTCGTCGCCGGCTGCGCGCTCACCGGCACCAGCGCGCCGCCCTGCGTGACGGCGCAGTGGCTGCTCGGCGCGGTGCGCGTGATGGCCGGCGGCGCGCCGCTGCTCACCTTCGCCGGCCAGGCGCTGTGTGCACCGTCGGGGCAGCCGCTGCTGCCGGTGGCGGCGCAGACGCGGGTGCTGGCGACCTGACGGAGCAGACCCATGGCCACGCTGGACTTTCCGTACCGCATCGACGCCACCGGCCGCACCGCCACGACCAGCCACGCCGACCACGTGCGCGACCTCGTCGAGCAGGTGCTGCTCACCGCACCCGGCGAACGCGTGATGCGGCCCGACTTCGGCAGCGGCCTGCTGGCGCTGGTCTTCGAACCCAACGGCGCGCAGCTCGCTGCCACCGTGCAGGTGCTGGCGCAGGCCTCGCTGCAGCAGCACCTGTCGCACCTGATCGTGCTGCACGCGGTCGCCGTCGAGGCGGTGGACGCCGCGCTCGTCGTGCAGGTGGACTATGCGCTGCGCGACGACGGCTCGCCGCAGCGCCTGCGCGTGCCGCTGCCCGGAGGTGCCGCATGAGCGCCGACCCGCGCCAGCATTGCTGCGACCTGCGCCGGCTGGAGGTGCTGCGCGTCGCCGGCAGCGCCAATGCGATCGAATTCCTCGAGGTGCGCGACCGCGCCGAGCCGGTGCTCGCGCTGCGCCAGCGCACGCTGTTCCTGCGCCTGCTGCGGCGCGATGCGTCGCTGGTCGACGGCGGCGGCAACCTGCTGCTGACGACGGCGAACCTGCGCATCGAGGGCGGCGAGCGCATCCGTTCGGTCGCCGTCGAGTGGATCGCGCTGGCCGATGCGCTGCCCGCCGGCGAACCGCCTGCGCTGGTGGACGGCGTGGACGAGCCGCAGCGCACGCTGGTCGTGCGCACCGCGGTGGCGGGGGATCACTCGCGCTACGAACTGGCGCTGGTGGCCGCCGCCGGCAGCGACGCGCCGCCGCCGGGCTTCGACCCGCGGCTGGCGCGCATCGCCTTCGGCTTCAAGGTCGAGTGCCCGACCCCCTACGACTGCGCCTCGCCGCCGCCCTGCCCGCTGCCGGCGGCCGCGGCACCGGACATCGACTACCTGGCGCGCGACTACGAAGGCCTGCGCCGGCTGATGCTGGACCGCATGTCGCTGCTGGCGCCGGGCTGGCGCGAACGTTCGGCCGCCGACCTGGGCGTCACGCTGGTCGAGCTGCTGGCCTATGCCGCCGACAACCTGGCCTACCGCCAGGACGCGATCGCCACCGAGGCCTACCTGCACACCGCGCGCCGGCGCATCTCGGTGCGCCGCCATGCGCGGCTCGTGGACCACCACCTCCACGAGGGCTGCAATGCGCGCGCCTGGGTGCAGGTGCAGGTGGCCGGCAACGGCGTGGCGCTGCCGGCGCACACGCCGCTGCTCACGCGCAGCGGTGCGCTGCCCACCGTGCTGCGGCCCGACAGCCGCGAGCTGCGCGAGGCGCTGGACGCCGGCGCGCTGGTCTTCGAGACGGTGCGCGACGAGACCCTGCACGCCGACCTCAACCGCTTCGACTTCCACCCCTGGGGCGACGAGGCCTGCTGCCTGCCGCGCGGCACCGTGCGCGCCACGCTGCGCGGCGCGCATCCGCTGCTGGCCCCCGGCATGGCGCTGGCCTTCGTCGAGCGCGTGAGCCCGACGACCGGCCTGGCGGGCGACGCCGACCGCACGCACCGCCATGTCGTGCGGCTGACGCAGGTGCGGCTGTCGCAGGACCCGGCGGGCCGGCTCTTCGACGACCCGCCGGTGGATGCGCCGCTGGACGTCACCGAGATCGCGTGGGACGCTGCCGATGCGCTGCCCTTCCCGCTGTGCCTGAGCGCACGCGCGCTGCCCGGCGAGGCGGTCAGCGAGGCCTGGGGCAACCTGGTGCTGGTCGACCATGGCGCGACGGTCGCCGACGAGGACCTGGGCGAGGTGCCCGCGCCCACGCTGTGGCGTGCGCCACCGGCCGGCAGCGCGGCGGGCTGCACGCCCGCGCCGGCGCAGCCGGTGCCCGTGCGCTTCGCGCCGGCGCTGAAGAGCGCGCCGTTGACGCACGGCCATGGCCTGGCCGCGCGGCTGGCGGCGCCGCCGCCGGCCGAAGGCGCGGACGACGAGTCCGAGGCCTGGCACCCCGCGGCCCGCTTCGCCACGCTGGCCGCCGCCGATGCGCGGCCCGACATCACGCTGCACTCGCAGCTCGGCAGCGACCAGCGCGACTGGTCGGCCCGTGCCGACCTGCTGGCCAGCGGTGCCGACGACACGCACTTCGTCGTCGAGACCGACGACGAGCGGCGCGCCCACCTGCGCTTCGGCGACGACCGCCACGGCCTGCGTCCCGACGCCGGCACGGCCTTCACGGCGCGCTACCGTGTCGGCAACGGCAGCGCCGGCAACGTCGGCGCGATGGCGATCGCGCATGTCGTGTCCACCGACCCCGGGGCCTTCGTCGCGCTGGCCAACCCGCTGCCGGCCTTCGGCGGCAGCGAGCCGGAGGACGTGGACGCCGCGCGCCGCGACGCACCGCAGGCCTTCCGCACGCAGCAGCGCGCCGTGACCGCGGCCGACTACGCGGCGGTCGCCGAACGCCGCGCCGAGGTGCAGCGCGCCGCGGCCAGCTTCCGCTGGACGGGCAGCTGGCACACCGTCTTCGTCACCGCCGACCGCAGCGGCGGCGCGGCCGTGGACGCCCCCTTCGCGCGCCGGCTGCGCCGCCACCTGGAGCGCTTCCGCATGGCCGGCTACGACCTGGCGGTGGACGCGCCGCGCTTCGTCGCGCTGGATGTCGAGCTGCATGTCTGCGTGGCGCCCGACCACTTCCGCGCACCGGTGCTGAAGGCGCTGCGCGAGGTGCTCTCCGCCGGGCTGCGGCCGGACGGCGAGCCTGGGCTCTTCCACCCCGACCGCTTCAGCTTCGGCCAGGCCGTGCACCTGAGCCCCATCGTCGCCGCGGCGCAGGCGGTGCCGGGCGTGGAGGCGGTGCAGCCGCGTGTCTTCCGCCGGCTCTTCGGCGCACGCCCCAGTTCGCTGGCCGACGGCGTCATCCCGATCGGCCGGCTGGAGGTGGCGCAGCTCGCGAACGACCCGAATTTCCGCGAGCGCGGCCGGCTGGTGCTGCAACTCGGAGGCGGCAAATGAGCGGCTTGCCCTTCAACGACGCCAGCGACGCCTGCGGCTGCTGCGACGGCGTGCAGACGGCCACGCCGCAGGCGGTGTTCAACCGCGCCGCGCTGGCGGGCATCGGCTACCGCATCGGTCGCTGGGCCGACTTCCGCGCCAGCCTGCTGGCCGGGCTGTCGAGTGCGGAGTTTCCGCGCCTGAACGGCCTGCTGACGCGCGACGAGGGCGACTTCACCGTCGCGCTGGCCGACGCCTTCGCGTGCGCCGCCGACGTGCTCACCTTCTACCAGGAGCGCACGGCGCACGAGCACTACCTGCGAACGGCGACCGAGCGGCTCTCGCTGCAGGAGCTGGGGCGGCTGATCGGCTACCGGCTGCGTCCCGGCGTGGCGGCCGAGACCTGGCTCGCGTTCACGCTGGAGACGCCGCCCGCGCCGCCGCCGAACCTGAAGCCCGAGCCCGGCGCCTTCGTCAGCGGCGTGCCCGAGAGCCTCTCGCTGGCGGCCGGGCTGAAGGTGCAGAGCGTGCCGGGCCCGGACGAGAAGCCGCAGACCTTCGAGACCGTCGAGGCGCTGTCCGAGGCGCGGTCGCAGTGGAACGCCGCGCGGCCCTGGCTGGCCGACGCCGTGCTGCCGACCCGCGGTGCGACCTTCACGTACCTCGCCGGCGTGCGCACCGGGCTCAAGCCGGGCGACGCGGTGCTGCTGGTGGACGACGACTTCACGGCCGACCCCGAGGCCGGCGGCGACCGCTGGGACCTGCGCATGCTCACGCGCGTGGAGGCAGACGCCGCCGCCGACCGCACGCGCGTCGAGTGGTCGCGCGGCCTCGGCTCGGTGCGTCCGCGCAAGAACCCGGCCGCCGAGCCGCGGCTGCATGCGCTGCGCCGGCGCGCCGCGGCCTTCGGCCACAACGCGCCGATGTGGGCCAGCATGCCGGTGGTCTTCAAGGAACAGTACCCCGGCGGCGGCAGCTCGACGATAGGCTTCGCGCCCGACTGGCCGGACTTCAACGCCAGCACGCGGTTGCCCGGCCAGCGTGTCGCCTGGCTGGACCTGGACGGCGTGGTCAGCGAGGCCGCCGCCGGCAGCCTGGTGGTGGTGGCCAAGGGCGAGTTCAACCGCAGCAGCGGCCCGGCCGCCGGCAGTTATGTCGAGCTCTACCAGGTGCGCGGCAACAGCGAGGTCTCGCGCGCGCAGTTTGCGCTGTCGGGCAAGGTGACGCGGCTGGAACTGGCCGGCGAGAATTTCGCAGCGCAGTTCTTCGGCGTGCCGCGCGAGCTGACCGTCTTCCTGCAGTCCGAGCGGCTGGACTTTGCGGCGCACCCGGTCGTGACGCCCGTGGCCGGCGAGTGGCTGCCGCTGGACCTGCCCCCCGACGGGCTGCACGCCGGCCGGCGGCTCGTCGTGCGCGGCGAACGCGCCGACGGCGGCGGCGCCGTCGTGCACGCGACGACGATCCGCAGCGTCAGCGACCAGGGCGCACGCTGCACGCTGCGCCTGGACCAGGCGCTGCCGGCGCCGCTGCGGCGCGACAGCGTGGTCGTGCACCTGAACGTGGCGCTCGCCTCGCATGGCGAGACGACGACGCAGATCCTGGGCAGCGGCGACGCGGCCACGCCCTTCCAGCGTTTCGAGCTCAGGCAGCTGCCGCTGACCTGGCGCGCCGCGGCCAGCGAGGCCGGCGCCAGCCCGGAGCTGACGCTGCGCGTGGGCGAGCTGCGCTGGAGCCCGCGCGACACGCTGCACGGTGCCGCGCGCGACGAGCGCGCCTATGCGCTGCGCGACGACGAGCAGGGCCGGCTGTGGGTCGAGTTCGGCGACGGCGTGCAGGGCGCGCGCCTGCCCGGCGGCCAGGGCAACGTGCGCGCCACCTACCGCAGCGGCATCGGCGCGGCCGGCAACGTGCGCGCCGAGACGCTGACGCAGCTCGGCGCGCGCCCGCTGGGCCTGAAGGGCGTGGCCAACCCGCTGCAGGCCAGCGGCGGCACCGACCCGGAAGCGGCGGACGATGCGCGGCGCAACATGCCGCTGGCCACGCGCACGCTGGGCCGCGTCGTCTCGCTGCCGGACTACGAGGACTTCGCGCGCGCCTACGCCGGCATCGCCAAGGCGCAGGCCGCCGTGCTGGCGCTGCCGCGCGGGCGCTGCATCGTGATCACGGTCGCGGCGCCGGAAGGCGCGACGATCGACGAGACGAGCCCGGTATGGACCGGCCTGCTGGCGGCGCTGAAGGCCGCCGGCGACCCGCTGGTGCCGGTGCAGCTGCTGGCCGCGCAGCGCTCGCCGCTGCACCTGGGCCTGCGCGTGCGCTGCGATCCCGAGCGCGACGAGGCCGCGGTGCTGGCCGCCGTGGCGCAGGCGCTGCGCGCGGACTTCGGCTTCCTGGCGCGCGAGCTCGGGCAGCCGGTGCAGCGCTCGGCGGTGCTGGCCTCGGCGCACCGCGTGCCCGGCGTGCTGGCGGTGCAGCTGACGGCGCTGTATGGCGGCAGCGCGCCGGCCGCGCAGACGCTGCCGGGCGTGCACGAACGTCTGCTCGCCGGCCGCCTGCGCGTGGGCGCCGGCGGCCTGCCGCTGCCCGCCGAGCTTCTGACGCTGCACACCGGCCCGCTGGCGCGGCTGGAGGCGATGCCATGACGACGCTCACCGCCGAACGCCTGTGGTCGCTGCTGCCGGCGCTGCACCGCATCCGCGACGCCGACCGCGGCGAGCTGCGCGAACTGCTCGAACTCTTCGCGCGCGAACTCGCGGCGCTGGAGGAGGACGTGCAGCAGCTGCACGACGACCTCTTCATCGAGACCTGTGCCGACTGGGTGGCGCCCTACATCGGCGACCTGATCGGCTACCGCTCGCTGCATGGCGTGACGCCGGCGGTGGCCTCGCCGCGCGCCGACGTCGCCAACCAGATCGCCTTCCGCCGCCGCAAGGGCACGGCGACGATGCTCGAGGAGGTGGCGCGCAGCGTCACCGGCTGGCCGGCGCATGCGGTGGAATTCTTCGAGCGGCTGGTGACCACGCAGTACATGAACCACCTGCGCCCGCACGCGCGCGCCACCGCCGGCCTGCGCAGCCATGCCGTGCGACTGGCGATCGCCGGATCGGCCGGGGCCTTCGAAGGCGTGGCACGCACGGCCGAGATGCGCCGGTCCGACCCGGCGCAGGGGCGCTGGAACATCCCGAACGTCGGCCTCTTCCTGTGGCGGCTGGAGCCGCTGCGGCTGACCCGCCTGCCGCTGGTGCCCGACCCGGCGGACGCCAGCGGCCGCCGCTTCAGGCTCAACCCGCTGGGCGCCGACCTGGCGCTGTTCCGCCGCCCGCTGGCCGAGGCGGCGATCGACCAGCTCGCCGAGCCGGCGAACGTGCCCGAGCCGCTGTCGGTGCGCGGCCTGGCGCTGCAGATGCGCGCGGCGCAGCGCGGCACGCAGGTCGTCGCGGCGACGCCGGACTGGGGCGCGGGCCGCAGCATCGTCGTGCACGACGGCAACGGCGACGCGCTGCCGATCAACCGCGCGCCGGCCGTGCCCGGCGATGCGGCGCCGCCGCTCGTCGTCGTCGCCGACCTGCGCGACGACCCGGCCATGCCCGGCGCCTGGGCGCACGAGGCCGACATCGGCGCCGACCAGCTGGCGCTGGACCCCGAGCGGGGTCGCGTGCTGCTGGGTGCCGACCTCGCCGCGTTGCATGCCACCGCGCCCTTCACCGCCACCTTCCACCACGGCCAGGCCCGGCGCTGCGGCGGCGGCGAGTACGAGCGCGTGCCCGAAGGGCAGACGCTGGCGCTGCAGCGCACGGTGACCGACGGTGCGACCTGGCAGCCGGCACTCGACGACCTGCGCGCGGCCGGCGGGCGGTTGCTGGTGCAAGACAGCCGCGCCTATGCGCAGACGCCGGCGCTGCGCCTGGACGGCGTCGTCGCACCCGGCGTGGCCGGCCACACGCTGGTGGTCGCGGCGCGCAACGGCGCGCGGCCGCTGCTTGCCGCCGGCGGCGACCTGCTGCTGGAGATCGGCGCACGCGGCACGCTGGTGCTGGACGGGCTGGTGGTCGCCGGCGCGACGCTGGTGCTGCCGGCGGCGGCCGACCTGGAGCCGCGCACGCTGGTGCTGCGCCACTGCACGCTGGTGCCCGGGCGCACGCTGCTGCCCGCGGGCGACCCGGCCACGCCCGGGGCGGTGAGCCTGCGCGTGGAGCACCCGTTCACGCGCATCGTGATCGAGGACTCGGTGACCGGCGCGCTGCTCGTGCATGCCGACGCCGCGCTGGAGATCACCGGCTCGGTGGTCGATGCCACCGACCCCGCGCAGGTGGCCCTCGCCGGCCCGGACGCCGCCGGCCCCGGGCCGGAGCTGACGGTGCGCGACAGCACGCTCGTCGGCCTCGTGCACCTGCGCGTGCTGACGCTGGGCTCGAACACGATCTTCCTCGGCGCCCTCGGCGCTGCGCCGCCGGCCGGCTGGACCGCGCCGCTGCGCGTGCAGCGCCGGCAGCAGGGCTGCGTGCGCTTCAGCTGGCTGCCGGCCGGTGCGCTGACGCCGCGGCGCCACCGCTGCGTCGGCGACGAAGGCGCGCCGGCGCTGCGTCCGCAGTTCACCTCGCGCCGCTGGGGCGACGCCGCCTACGGCCAGCTCACCGCCGCCACGCCCGCCGCCATCCGCCAGGGCGCCGACGACGACGGCGAGATCGGCGTGCTGCACGCACTGGCGCAGCCGCAGCGCGAGGCCAACCTGCGCATCCGCCTGGCCGAATACCTGCGCTTCGGGCTGCAGGCCGGCATCTTCCATTCGACCTGAAATGAAGCCCCCACGCTCCCTCCCGGTCGCTGCCCCCCGAGGGGGCCGTCGGCAGCGGACCGGCGAAGCCGGATCCGCGCCGATGCTGGGTCGGTGGCAGCGCGGTGCGGCCGACTGTTCGACAAGGCGGGCGTTGCGGCCGCTCCACTGAACGTTTGCACGGAGACCCCCATGGCAGCCGACTTCTCACGTGTGCGCATGGACGCGCTGGCCGACCTGACCGGCGTCGAACTCAAGCAGGGCGGCGTGCTGCTGGACGCCGACTTCAACGAAGGCGTGGCCATCGTGGACCGCCGGCTGCGTGCGCTGGCCAGCGACATCCTCGGCCGCGCCACCTTCTCGCAGACCACACCCGAGGCCTTCCTGCTCACGCCGGCGGGCAGCGGCTTCACGATCGGCCGCGGGCGCATGTACGTGGACGGCCTGCTGGCCGAGAACCACGGCCTGGCCGTCCCGGCGCAGCGCGAATTCGACCCGCTGCTGGCCGAGACGCGCTACACGCAGCCGCCCGCCTACGAGCAGCAGCCCTGGCTGCAGCCGCCGCCCGCGCTGCCGACGAGCGGCCGCCACCTGTGCTTTCTCGACGTCTGGGAGCGCGAGCTCACGCACTTGGAGCAGCCGGCGCTGGTGGAGCCCGCGGTCGGCGTGGAGACCTCGTCGCGCCGGCAGATCGTCTGGCAGGTGCGCGTGCTGGCCGACGAGGCGCCGGCCGACGTCGGCTGCACCACGCCCGACGCCGAGGTGCCGGGCTGGGCCGCGCACATCGCACCTTCGAGCGGCCGCCTGAGCACCGGCACCTTCGAGGTCGCCGGCGTGCCCGACCCCTGCGAGCTGCCGCCGGTGGGCGGCTACACAGGCCTCGAGAACCAGCTCTACCGCGTCGAGATCCACGACCCCGGCCAGCCCGGCGGCAGCGCCACCTTCAAGTGGTCCCGCGACAACGGCTGCATCGCCAGCCGCGTGGCGCTGCTGGTGGCGCCGGGCGAGCTGGAGCTGCAGTCGCTGGGCCGCGACGACGTGCAGCGCTTTCGCATCGGCGACTGGGTCGAGGTGCTGTCGGACACGCGCGAGCTGGCTCAGGCCGCCGGCGAGATGCGGCGCATCGCCGACATCGACGAGGCGCTGCGCCGCATCCGTCTGGCCAGCGACCTGCCGGCCGCGCTGCTGGCCGAACCGGGGCTGCGCGTGCGGCGCTGGGACCAGGCCGGCAAGGTCTACCGCACCGGGCCGGCGGGCAGCGTGGTCGAGGTGCAGGACCTGGACGCGCCGGCCTCCACCGGGCTCGTCGCGGTGCCCGGCGCCGGCACCACGCTGCTGCTGGAGAACGGCATCACGGTGCGCTTCTCGTCGGTCGGCGCCAAGGGCTTCAAGGCCGGCGACTGGTGGGTCTTCGCGGCGCGCACGGCGGACGCCAGCGTCGAGATCCTCGACGCCGAGCCGCCGCGCGGCGTGCACCACCACTATGCGCGGCTGGGCTTCTGGGACCTCGCGGCCGGCACCCTCAGCGACTGCCGCGGCCGCTGGCCGCCGGCCGGCGCCGGGCACGACTGCAGCTGCAGCGCCTGCGTCACGCCCGAGAGCCATGCCGACGGCAGCTTCACGATCCAGGACGCCATCGACCAGGTGCGGCAGGCCGGCGGCGGCACCGTGTGCCTGGCGCTCGGCCAGTACGCGCTGCGCTCGCCGCTGGACCTGGCGGGCGTGGTCTCGCTGCGCCTGCGCGGCCAGGGGCCGGGCACGGTGATCGTGTCGGCCGGCAGCGCGCTGGCGATCCGCGACGCGATGGGCGTGGCGGTCGAGCAGATGACGGTCATCGCGGCCGGCGCCGGCGCGGCGATCACGGTACGCGGCGTGCTCGGGCTGGCGCTGAGCGACCTCGTCGTCGCGGTGCTCGCAGCCAACCTGGACCGGCCGCCGGCGGCGATCACGCTGGCCGGCGTGGTGGCCGGCGCACGCATCGTGCGCAACCTGCTGCTCGCGCCCGAGGGGGTGCGTGCGCTCGACGAGCGCGGCGACGACGCGGCGCGCTTCCTGCTGACCGCGGCGCTGGCGATCGAGGACAACCTGCTGTGGTGCACGCGCAGCGCGGTCGCCCTGGCCGGGCCGGTGCTGCACCTGCTGGCCACGCGCGTGGAGCGCAACCAGGTGCTGGGCTGCCGGCAGACGGCACTGGTGCTGACCGGCTTCGGCGCGCCGGGCTCCTCGATGCGCATCGCCGCCAACCACGTGCAGGTGCCGGCCGGCGGCGTGGCCTGCGGCAGCGACGGCTGCTGGATCGTCGACAACAAGCTCGTCTCGACGGACGCCACGCTGCCCAGCGTCGGCATCGAGCTGCGCACCGGGCTGGACCCGACCGGCGCCGACCAGGCGCAGCTGCTGGCCAACCAGATCGCCGGCTGCACGACGGCGGCGATCCTCATCGCCTCGCCGGTGCGGCAGCTGGTGTGCAAGCTCAACATCGTCGAGCGCTGCGCCAACGGCCTGCTGATGGCCGAGGACGCCGAGGGCGGCGCGGTGGCGATCGAGAACAACCAGTTCGACGACATCGGCCCGCAGGCCAGCACCGATGCCGCGGCGCTGGCGGTGGGCATCCTGCTCTCGCGCGTGGAGGCGGCCACGGTGGCCGGCAATGCACTCACGCGGGTGGGCGTGCGCGCCGTGGGCGGCGGCCTGCGCGCCGCGCTGATGGCGGTCGGCGTGGCGCGGCTGCGCGCGCAGGGCAACCGCATCCTCGCGCTGGCGCCGCCGGGCGGCTTCGGCGGGCTCGCCGCGGGCGTGCTGTCCGGCGGCGCCTACACGCAGCTGGACCTGCTGCACAACGAGATCGACCGCGACGCGGACCCGTCGGCGCAGCCCGACGGCGGCGTGCCCTGGGCGGCGGTCTACGTGACCGGCGGCAGCGCGAATGCGAATGCCGCCGCCACCGGCTTCACGGCCACGAACAACGCGCCGCCGGCCAATGCGAGCACGGCCGGATTCGCGCAGCGCTTCGGCACGCGCCGCGTGCTGCCGGTGGACGGCGGCGCGTCCATCGTCTTCGACGGCGACCGCGCCTTCGTCGCACGCGCCGCGGCGCGTGCCGACGGCGGCGCCGCGGCGGTGCTGGGCAACGTCTTCGCGGCCGCCAGTGCGCTGCCGCTGGTGCTGCTGCAGGCCGAGCGCGAATGCCTGTTCAGCGACAACCGCTGCGAGCACGTGGGCAGCAGCCGCTTCGCGGCCGTGATGCTGGCCACGCAGGTGGCCATCCTCAGCGCCAACCGCGTGCGCAACCGGGCCGACATCGCGATCGACGTGCTCGGCGCGCGCACCGTGGCCGCGGTGGCCAACATCACCACCGGCATCATCCGCGTGCCCGGCGGCCTGCCGGCGGCGATGGAGCCGCTGAACCTGCGCGCCTGAAGGCGCGCAGGCACACACACCGGGAGACGACGATGCGCATCTTCGTGATCCACAAGGACAGCGACGCCAGGGCGCTGCTGAAGGCCGCAGGCGGCGAGGGTGCCGAAGGGCGTGCATCGCTGGCCCGGCTGCAGCGGCTCAACCCGCACCTGGACTTGCGGGCGCTCGCGCCCGGCAGCGTGGTGCTGCTGCCGCCGGAGGCCGCGGCACCCTCGCGCCATGCCGACGTGCAGCCGCTGGGCGGCGGTGCGCTGGCCGAACTGCAGGCGCTGGCCGACGCCGCGGTGGCGGCCAGCGCCGAACGCGGCCAGCAGGCCCAGGCCCGCGCCAAGGCCGACGAGCAGGCGCTGAGCGCGGCCCTGCGCGGCAAGCAGGCGCGCGAGGCGCTGGAGCGCGACCCCGAGCTGGCGGCGCAGGCCGCGGCGGCGCAGAAGGCGGCGAAGGACGCCCAGAAGACCACCGCGGCGCGCGCGAAGCAGCTGGAGACGCTGACGAAGGCGGCGCAGGCCGAACTGCTGGCGCTGGCGAAGCGGCTGGGCTGAGCCGCGGCCGGCGGCGTCTAGCGCCGCACGACGCGGTTCGGCAGCTCGTCGGGGTTGGCCGCGCCCTCGCCCAGCGCGAAGTGCCGCGCCAGCAGTGCATCGACTTCGGCCACCGCCTGCACCAGGCCCTGCTCCCAGCGGCCGGCGCGCAGCTGCTCGGCCAGGTGCGCGACGACCTCGTCCCAATGGGCCTGCGGCACGTGGCGCGCGAGGCCGCGGTCGGCGACGATCTCGATCGCGTGCTCGGCCAGCAGCAGATAGATCAGCACGCCGTTGTTGGCCTCGGTGTCCCACACGCGCAGCTCGCCGAACATCGCGATCGCACGTTCACGCGGGCTCGCGTCGTGCCACAGCCAGGCCAGCGGCAGCGAGGCTTCCACGCACAGGCGGATCTCGCCGCCGTGGCGCGCCTCGCTGGCGGCCACCGCGTCCTCCAGCCGCTTCAGCGCGTCGGTGCCGAGCGCACGCTCGGCGTCGCGTTCGTCCCACCAGCGGTGGCGCAGCAGCCGCGCGAGCTTCATCACCAGCCCCCGGAGGCGCCGCCGCCGCCGAAATTGCCGCCGCCGCCGGAGCGGAAGCCGCCGCCGCCGAAGCCGCCGCCCCCGCGGCCGCCGCTCCAGCCGCCGCGTCCGCCGCCGTAGCCCCCGCCCCAGCCGCCGATGTGCGGCAGCTTGCTGCCGCCGCCCATGCGCCGCGCCGCCGCGCCGATGCCGAAGATGCCGATCAGCACCAGCGCCGCGATGCCCACGCCGGCGCCGACGAGCATGCTGGCGGTGATCCACCAGGCCACGCCGCCGGCCGCGCCGCCGGTCAGCAGCGCGCCGAGCTTGCGGCCGAAGAGGGCCGTCATCACGCTGCTGAGCACGGTGACGCCGACGAAGAAGAACACCAGCAGCTCCTCCAGGCCGGGCCCGCCGCCGCCGCGACTGGCGCGCGCCGGCGCCGGCAGCTCCTCGCCGCGGATGCGCGCGATCAGCGCGTCCACCGCCGCGTCCAGCCCGCGTGCATAGTCGCCCTCGCGGAAGGCGGGCGCCATCTGGCGGTCGATGATCTGGCGCGCCGCCAGGTCGGGGATCGCGCCTTCCAGCGCCTTGGCCGGCGAGATGCGCACCCGGCGCTGGTCCTTCGCGACGACGACGAGCACGCCGTCGCCCACCTCGCGGCGGCCGATCTTCCAGGCGTCGCCCAGGCGCTGCGTGTACTCGGCGATGTCCTCCGGCGCGGTCGTCGGCACCATCAGCACGACGATCTGCGGGCCGGCTTCGGCCTCGAAGGCCGCCAGCTTGGCCTCCAGCGCCGCGCGCTGCGGCTCGCTGAGCGTGGCGGTCAGGTCGATGACGCGCGCCGACAGCGGCGGCAGTGGCGCCAGGTCCTGCGCGCGCGCCAGCGTGGCCGCCAGCAGCAGCGTCAGCGCGAGCAGCCAGCGCATCGCCGCGGGGGCAGCGCTTTCAGCGCGAGGCCGGCGCCGCCGGTGCGGCCGGCGGCCTGGCCGAGGGGCGCTCGAAGTTCACCGCCGGGGGCGTGCCGATCGCCGCCTCGTTGGTGACAGTGAAGCTCGGCTTGACCTGGTAGCCGAAGACCATCGCCGTCAGGTTGGTCGGAAACTGGCGCGCCAGCACGTTGTACTGCTGCACGGCCTGGATGTAGCGGTTGCGCGCGACGGCGATGCGGTTCTCGGTGCCCTCGAGCTGCACGCGCAGGTCCTGGAAGCCCTGGTTGGCCTTCAGGTTGGGATACTGCTCGACGACGACCATCAGCCGCGACAGCGCGCTGGACAGCTCGCCCTGCGCCTGCTGGAAGCGGTTGAAGGCCTGCGGGTCGTTGATCAGCTCGGGCGTGGCCTGGATCGAGGTCGCCTTGCTGCGCGCCTCGATCACGCGTGTCAGCGTGTCCTGCTCGAAGTTGGCCTCGCCCTGCACGGTGGCGACGATGTTGGGGATCAGGTCGGCGCGCCGCTGGTACTGGTTCAGCACCTCGGCCCAGCCGCTCTTGACCTGCTCGTCCAGGCGCTGGAAGTCGTTGTAGCCGCAGCCGGCCAGCGTGGCGGCCAGCGCCAGCGCGGCGATGCGGGTGATCCAGCGGGTGATCCAGCGCGTGTGGTTCGTCATCGTGTCCTCTTGCCCGGTGCCTGCGGGGTCGGCCCCATCGTACGCCGTCCGCTGGGGCCGGCCGCGTGCAGGTGGGGCCCCACAATCGCGCTTCAAGGGTGCCGCAGCGGTGCCTGCGACCTTCGTCGACGAGCGGGTGTGATGAGCAAGTGATGGGCGAGTTGCTGACCCACGCGCTGCGCGGCGCCCGTCACGAGGTGGCTGCCGCCGCCGCCGCGCTGCCGCGGCTGCTGGTGGTGGGCGGCGGCGGGACGCTGGGCTCGGCGGTGCTGGAGCATGCGCTGCCGGCCGGGCGCTTCGCGCGCGTGCAGGCGCTGGTGTCCGGGCCGCTGGCGTCCGCGGTGCGCGGCTTCGAGCCGCTGGACGAGGCCGTGCTGGCCGCAGCGCAGCCGCTGGGCGCGGACCTGGCGGTCATCGTCTTCGAGCGCCGGCGTCACAGCAACGGCCGCGACGACGCCTTCGTGATGCCCGAGCCGGCCCAGCTGCTGCCGCTGGCGCGTGCGCTGCACGCCGGCGGCGTGCGTTCTCTGCTGGTCGTGGTGCCGCATGCACCGGCGCTGCTGCCGCAGGCGCTGCGGCTGGGCTTCGCTTCGCTGGACGAGGGCGCGGTGGCGGCGCTGGGCTTCGAGCACCTGGTCCTCGTGCGCGCCGGCCAGCCGGGCGGCGTGGCGGCGCGGCGCGGCGCGCTGCAGCGCGTGGCCGACGCCTGGCTGGCGCAGCTGCGCTGGATGGTGCCGCAGCGCGAGCAGCCGCTGCGCGCGGCGGTGCTGGCGCGCTGCGTCGTCGCGCTGGCGCGTGCGCTGCCGGCCGCGCCGCCGGGCACGCGCGTGCTGGCGCCGGAGCCGTTGTGGCAGGCCGTGCAGCCGGGCGTCGACACCGAGGCGCTGCTGGCCGCCTGGCTGCACGGCGCGCCCGGGCCGGGCGCCGCGGCGCCGCCGCCATAATCGGCCGACGATGTCCGACACCACCGCCCGGCCCCTGCTCCAGAACGACTGCTTCCTGCGCGCCTGCCTGCGCCAGAGCACCCCGCACACGCCGCTGTGGCTGATGCGCCAGGCCGGGCGCTACCTGCCCGAGTACAACGCCACGCGCGCGAAGGCCGGCAGCTTCATGGGCCTGGCCACCAGCCCCGACTTCGCCACCGAGGTGACGCTGCAGCCGCTGCAGCGCTACGCGCTGGACGCCGCGATCCTGTTCAGCGACATCCTCACCGTGCCCGACGCGATGGGCCTGGGCCTGAGCTTCGCGCAGGGCGAGGGCCCGCGCTTCGCGCACCCGCTGCGCGACGAGGCGGCGGTGAAGGCGCTGCGCGTGCCGGACATGGCGAAGCTGCGCTACGTGTTCGACGCGGTGAGCTCGATCCGCCGCGCGCTGGAGACGACCGACGCCGAAGGGCGCCGGGTCGGCCGCGTGCCGCTGATCGGTTTCTCGGGCAGCCCGTGGACGCTGGCCTGCTACATGGTCGAAGGCGCCGGCTCCGACGACTACCGGCTCGTCAAGACCATGCTCTATGCGCGGCCCGACCTGCTGGAGCGCATCCTGGACGTCAACGCGCAGGCGGTGGCGGCCTACCTGAATGCACAGATCGACGCCGGCGCGCAGGCCGTGATGGTCTTCGACAGCTGGGGCGGCGTGCTTGCCGACGGCGCCTTCCAGCGCTTCAGCCTGGCCTACACGCAGCGCGTCGTCGCGGCGCTCAAGCGCGAGTCCGAGGGCCGGCGCGTGCCCGTGATCGTCTTCACCAAGGGCGGCGGGCCCTGGCTCGAGCAGATCGCGGCCATCGGCGCCGACGTCGTGGGCCTGGACTGGACCGTCAACCTGGGCCGCGCGCGTGCGCAGGTCGGCCAGCGGGTCGCGCTGCAGGGCAACCTGGACCCCAACGTGCTGTTCGCGCCGCCCGAGGCGGTGGCGCGCGAGGCGCGTGCGGTGCTGGACAGCTTCGGCCCGCCGCAGCGTGCCGACGGCGGCTGGGACGGCCATGTCTTCAACCTCGGCCACGGCATCAGCCAGTACACGCCACCGGAGCATGTCGCGGCGCTGGTGGAGGCCGTGCACGTGCATTCACGGGCGCTGCGCCGCGGCGCCTGAAAGCGCCAGCGCACGCGCGGCCACCACCGGGCGCGCGATGCGGGTGAGTGAGCGCTCAGGGCTTGACTTATCCCCAAGAAAAGTGCTGCGGCGCAGCGCGCGCCGGGAGTCTGCCGCGGCGCCCCGGATCTTGTGCGCTGCCGTGCCAAGTCATTGATTCGGTTGACTTTATCGGGCTGCCTTCAAAACGGGCAGGCAAGCCGGCCGCGCGCAGAATCAAGCACTTGGCAGCGCTGGACGCAGCTTGCCCCCAAAGTTATCCACAGAAACTGGGAGCAACTTGAAAAGTGCTTTTGCATCAGTCACTTGGGGCGCGTTCTTGAGGTGGAATCTGCAAACCGTGCGGGACCTCACGGATGGACGGCCGCGACGCCCGGCCGGCAGGCGCCGCGGCCACAGCGCGCGCCGGAGGGTGACACGTGACTGAACCCCAGCCGCTGGCGGTGGCCGTCGAGACTCCGCGGCACACGGCCGTCGGCGGCCTGCTGGACTACACCAGTGAGCGGCCACTCTCGCCGGGAACACTGCTGCGCGTGCCGCTGGGGCGCCGCGAACTGCCGGGCATCGTGTGGGACCGCGGACCGGCGCCGCCGGCGGCCGGCCTCGAGCTGCGACCGGTGGGCACCGTGCTGTCGGCGCTGCCGCCGCTGCCCGCGGATTGGCGTGCGCTCGTCGACTTCGCCGCGGCCTACTACCAGCGTGGCGTCGGCGAGCTGGCGCTGGCGGTGCTGCCGCCCGAGCTGCGCAAGCTGGACGACACGCAACTGGCGCGCCGTGTCGCGCGCCTGCAACGCGAGGCGGCCGCTCCGTCCGCGGCCGTGCCGGAGCCGCCGGCGCTGCCCGCGCTCAGCGCCGAGCAGGCCGCGGCGCTGGAGATCGTCGCCGCCGCCGACCGCCCGCTGCTGCTGCACGGCGTCACCGGCAGCGGCAAGACCGAGGTCTATCTGCGGGCGGCCGAGCGGGCGCTGGCCGCCGGCCGGCAGGCGCTGGTGCTGGTGCCCGAGATCAACCTGACGCCGCAGCTGGAGGCCCGCTTCGCCGAGCGCTTTCCGGGCCGCGTGCTGGTCAGCCTGCACAGCGCGCTGACGCCGGCGCAGCGGCTGCGCCATTGGCTGCTGGCGCACCTGGGGCGCGCCGACCTCGTGCTGGGCACGCGGCTGGCCGTCTTCACGCCGCTGCCGCGGCTGGGGCTGGTCGTCGTGGACGAGGAGCACGACCCCAGCTTCAAGCAGCAGGAAGGCGCGCGCTACTCAGCGCGCGACCTGGCGGTCTGGCGCGCCGCGCAGCGCGGCGTGCCGGTGCTGCTGGGCAGCGCGACGCCGTCGCTGGAGAGCTGGCAGCGTGCGCTGCAGGGCCGCTACCGGCGCGTGGAGATGGCCGCGCGCATCGGCGGCGGCGCGATGCCGCGCATCGTCGACATGTCCGTGCTGCCGCGCCCGGCCGAGGGCGAGCGTGTGCTGGCGCCGGCGCTGCTGGACGCGCTGCACGGGCGCCTCGCGCGCGGCGAGCAGAGCCTGCTGCTGCTCAACCGCCGCGGCTATGCGCCGGTGCTGCACTGCGCGGCCTGCGGCTGGAAGAGCGGCTGCCCGCACTGCAGCGCCTGGCGCGTGTTCCACAAGGGCGACCGCACGCTGCGCTGCCACCACTGCGGCCTGACCGAGCGTGTGCCGCGCGCCTGCCCGGACTGCGGCAACCTGGACATCGCGCCCATCGGCCGCGGCACCGAGAAGTTGCAGGAGCAGCTGGCCACGCTGCTGCCCGGCGCACGCATCGCGCGGCTGGACGCCGACACCACGCGCGGCGCCGGCATGCTCGAGCAGCAGCTCGGCGCCGTGCATGCCGGCGAGGTGGACGTGCTGGTCGGCACGCAGATGCTGGCCAAGGGCCACGACTTCCGCCGCGTCACGCTGGTCGCCGCGGTCAACCCCGACGCGGCGCTCTTCAGCAGCGACTTCCGCGGCCCCGAGCGGCTGTTCGCGCTGCTGATGCAGGCCGCCGGCCGCGCCGGCCGCGACGCCGCGCAGGCCGCGGCCAGCGAGATGTGGGTGCAGACGCACCACCCGCGCCACCCGCTGTTCGCGGCGCTGCGCGCGCACGACTATGCGGCCTTCGCGACCGCCCAGCTCGAGGAACGCCGCCAGGCCGGGCTGCCGCCCTACGCCGCGCTGGCGCTGCTGCGCGCCGAGGCCAAGGACGCCGCAGTCGCCACGGCCTTCCTGCACGACGCCGCGGCGCTGGCCGCCGGCGGCGACTTCGGCGGCGGCGTCACGGTCTACCCGCCGGTGCCGCCGCCGGTGTCGAAGGTGGCCGATGTCGAGCGCGTGCAGATGCTGCTGGAGAGCCCCTCGCGGCGCGCGCTGCAGGCCCTGCTGGCCGGCTGGCTGCCGGCGCTGCACGGGCTGCGCGCGAAGCACAGGGGGCTGCTGCGCTGGGCGGTGGACGTGGATCCGCTGGCGATCTGAGGCGCCGCGGCATGCGGCGCGGCGGGTCCTCAGGCCCCCGCCAGCACGCGCTGCAGCTGCAGCGCCTCGGCCACATGCGCGACGCCGATGCGTTCGGCGCCGGCCAGGTCGGCGATCGTGCGCGCCACCTTCAGGCAGCGGTGCAGGCGCCGCCCTGACCAGGCCAGACGCTCGGCGGCGCTGCGCAGGAAGCGGGCGCTGGCCTCGTCCAGCGTGCAGTGGCGGTCGATGCCCGCCGGGTCGAGCAACGCATTGGCCTGGCCCTGGCGCGCGTGCTGCCGCTCGCGCGCGACGGCCACCCGCGCGGCCACCGTGGCACTGGGTTCGCCGTCGGGCAGCGCCAGCAGCTCGGCCGCCGGCGCGGCCAGCACCTCCACCTGCAGGTCGATGCGGTCCAGCAGCGGCCCCGACAGCCGGCCCTGGTAGCGCGCCACCGCCTCGGGTGTGCAGCGGCAGGCGCGGCCAAGCGGTGCGGTGGCGCCCAGCCAGCCGCAGGGGCAGGGGTTCATCGCCGCGACGAGCTGGAAGCGGGCCGGAAAGGTGGCGCGCCGCGCGGCGCGCGCGATCGAGACCTGCCCGGTCTCCAGCGGTTCGCGCAGCGCCTCCAGCGCGGCGCGCGGGAATTCCGGCGTCTCGTCCAGGAACAGCACGCCGCCATGGGCCAGCGAGATCTCGCCCGGCCGCGGCGGCGAGCCGCCGCCGACCAGCGCCACCGCGCTGGCCGTGTGGTGCGGCGCGCGCACCGGCCGCGTCGCGAGGGCTGCCGCGGTGGCCTCTGTGCCGGCGGCCGCCAGCCCGCGCAGGGCCGCCGCCGCCAGCGCCTCGGCCTCGGGCAGCGGCGGCAGCAGCGAGGGCAGCCGCTGCGCCAG
>CAZUPH010000029.1:0-27388 GCA_964621995.1 uncultured Rubrivivax sp.
ACGATGCAGACGCCGCCGCGTCCGAAGGCGCCCACGACGACCGCGAACCGCCCCGCGCCGACCGTGCCGCCGCATCCGCCGGCGCCCGAACCGTCCGGGCCGGCCGCGCCCCCCGAGGCCCGCCCTGCCACGGCCGCCCGCGCCGCGCCGCCGCCGGCCAGGCCGTCGGCCATCGGCGTGCGCGTCGCCAAGCTGATCACCGAGCGCGGCATCGCGTCGCGGCGCGAGGCCGACGAGTGGATCGCCGCGGGCTGGGTGCGCTGCGAAGGCCGCGTGGCGGTGCTCGGCCAGCGCGTGGCGCCCGATGCGGCGATCGAGATCGACCCGCGTGCACGCCGCGCGCAGGCCCGGCGCGTCACGGTGCTGCTGAACAAGCCGCTGGGCTACGTCAGCGGGCAGGCCGAGGACGGGCACGAGCCGGCCTCGGTGCTGGTGACGCCTGCGAACCGCTGGCGCGAGGACCCGACGCGCGTGCCGCTGCACGCCGGCCAGCTGCGCGGGCTGGCGCCGGCCGGCCGGCTGGACATCGACTCCACCGGGCTGCTGGTGCTGACGCAGGACGGCCGCATCGCCAAGCTGCTCATCGGCGAGCACACGCGGGTGGAAAAGGAGTACCTGGTGCGGGTGCGCGCGGCCGGCGAGCGGCCGTTGGCCGAGACCGAGCTCGGCCGCCTGCGCCACGGCCTGGAACTCGACGGCCAGGCGCTGAAGCCGGCGCAGGTGAGCTGGGCCAACGAGGACCAGCTGCGCTTCGTGCTGCGCGAGGGCCGCAAGCGGCAGATCCGCCGCATGTGCGAACTGGTGGGCCTGCAGGTGGTGGCGCTGAAGCGGGTGCGCATCGGCAGCGTCGTGCTCGGCGCGCTGCCGCCGGGGCAGTGGCGGCTGCTCGGCGAGCACGAACGCTTCTGAGCGCGCCCGCGATGGCGACCGCCCCCGCTGCCGGCGCGCCGCGCCTGAGTTCCGGACACGCCGCGTTCGCGCTGGCGCTGCTGCTCGGGCTGCAGCCGGTGACGACCGACGTCTACCTGCCCGCGCTGCCGCTGCTGACGCGCGAGCTGGGCGCGCCGATGCCGCTGGTGCAGCTGACGATGTCGGCGCTGATCCTGGCCTTCGGTCTGTCGCAGCTGCTGTGCGGGCCGCTCGCCGACCGCGCCGGTCGCCGGCCGGTGCTGCTGGGCGGCCTGGCGCTGTACCTGGTGGCCAGCATCGGCGCGACGCTGGCCCCGGGCATCGAATGGCTGGTCGCCTGGCGCGTGCTGCAGGGCGCGGCGCTGGCCGCGGCCGTCGTCTGCGCACGGGCCATCGTGCGCGACCTCTACGAGCCGGTGCAGGGTGCGCAGGTGATGACGCGCGCGATGGGCGGGCTGGGCGTCATCGCGCTGGCGAGCCCGCTGCTCGGCGGCCTGGCCGCCGCGGCGGCGGGCTGGCGCGGCGCGCTGGCGCTGGTGGCCGCGGTGGGCGCCGCGGCGCTGCTCTACGTGGCCTGGCGGCTGCCCGAGACACTGCGCGAGCGCAACCCGCGCGCGCTGCAGCCCGGCCCGCTGCTGCGCAACTGGTGGACGGTGCTGCGCGACCGCCAGTTCCGCGCCTGGGCGCTGCTGGTGGCCTGCACGTACGGCGGGCTGTTCACGGTGCTGGCCTCGTCGTCCTTCGTCTACATGGACCTGCTCGGCCTGTCGCCCGGGGCCTACGGCGCGGTGATGGCGGTGGGCTCGGCGAGCTACATCGCCGGCACGCTGGCCTGCCGGCGCTGGATCCCGCGCCTGGGGCTGGCCGGCACGGTGCGCCGCGGGGCCTGGTTCACGCTGGCCGGCGGGCTGCTGGTGGTCGCGGTCTGGGCGGCGGGCGTGCACGAGGTGGGGGCCGTGCTGGCGGCGCAGTGCCTGTTCCTGTTCGGCCACGGCCAGCACCAGCCGGTGGGCCAGGCCGGCGTCGTGGCGCCGTTTCCGCGCGCCGCCGGCACCGCATCGGCGCTGGCCGGCTTCGTGCTGGCCGCGGTGGCCTTCGCCATCGGCCGCTGGCTGGGTGTGGCGATGGACGGCAGCCTGCGCCCGCTGGCCCTGGGCCTGGGCTTCTGGGCCGTGCTGACGGCGCTGACGGCCTGGACGCTGGTACAGCGGGCGGCGCGCTGAGATGGGACACGCGTTGCCGCCGGCCGCTTGCGGCGCAAGACGGACATGACACTCTCTGCCCGGTATACAACCGTTCGCGCTGAGCCTGTCGAAGCGCCCGTGGTCCTCTGGGCTTCGACAGGCTCAGCCCGAACGGCTCGGGCGGGCGCTTCGACGAGCTCAGCGCGAACGGTTCGAGTGGAGGCTTCGACAGGCTCAGCCCGAACGGTTCCAGCGCGTGCTTCGAAAGGCTCAGCGCGAACGGCTCGGGCGGGCGCTTCGACAGGCTCAGCGCGAACGGTGGTCTGCGCGGCCAGGAACTCAATGACGGCAACGCGCCGCAAGCCGCCGCCCGCGACGTACTGGGCAAGGCCGTCGCATGCGTATCGGTTCGCGCGCCGCGCCCTGGGGCACCGGGCTTGAACATGCCCGATGCACCCGTACTGTGCCTGGCCGGCCCCACCGCCGCCGGCAAGACCGCCGTGGCGCTGGCGCTGGCGCGCGAGCTGCCCGTCGAGATCGTCAGCGTCGATTCGGCGCTGGTCTACCGCGGCATGGACATCGGCACCGCCAAGCCGAGCGCGGCCGAGCGCGCGGCCGTGCCGCACCACCTGATCGACATCCTCGACCCGGCCCAGGCCTACTCGGCGGCGCGCTTCGCGGCCGATGCGACGCGCCTGGTGGCCGAGATCCGCGGCCGCGGCCGCCTGCCGCTGCTGGTGGGCGGCACGATGCTGTACTTCAAGGCCCTGCGCGAGGGCCTGGACACGATGCCGGCCGCCGACCCCGCGCTGCGTGCGGCGATCGACCGCGAGGCCGCCTCGCGCGGCTGGCCCGCGCTGCACGCCGAGCTGGCCGCGGTGGACCCCGCGACGGCGGCGCGGCTGGCCCCGGCCGATGCCCAGCGCATCCAGCGCGCGCTGGAGGTCTGGCGGCTGACCGGGCGGCCGCTGTCGGCGTGGCACCGATCGGGGCCGCCGGCCACGCCGGATGCACCGTCGGCGGGCATGCAGCGCGAGGCCGCGTCGTGGCCGCTGGTCTCGCTGGAGCCGCAGTCGCGCGCCTGGCTGCACCAGCGCATCGCCGAGCGTTTCGACGCGATGCTGGCTGCCGGGCTGGTGGACGAGGTGCGTGCGCTGCGCGCGCGCGGCGACCTGCACGCCGGGCTGCCGTCGATGCGCTGCGTGGGCTACCGGCAGGCCTGGGCGGCGCTGGAGCGCGGCTCGACCGACGACCTGCGCGACGCGGGCATCGCGGCGACGCGGCAACTGGCCAAGCGGCAGCTCACCTGGCTGCGATCGATCCCCTCGCGCACCGTGATCGCATGCGACTCGGCCGACGCCACCGAGCATGCATTGCACGCCTTGCGCCGGGCTGCATCGGCCGCGAACACCCCGTGATCGAACGGGAGCACGCCGCCTGCGCTGGCCTCGATCTTGCAGCACTGCGACGGTTTGTTGCCGGCAGCTTCCCCGCGACCCCGTGCCTTAGGGTGAAGCCACGAGGCGGGGCCCGGTGGTGGTGCGATATAGTCCCGCCCCTCGGCCGGATGGGCCGGGCGGCTCACGAGGCCGGAACGTGTTGATCACCGACCGCGGCATTCAAGCCTGTGCACGGTCGGCTGGAGGAGTCGAGTGGATTTTGCCCAACAGCAACGCAACCCGGGCAAGCACGTGGTGGGCATCGGCATCGTGCTGGCGCTGCATCTGTTGCTGGGTTGGGCCATGGTCACGGGCCTCGCTCAGCGCGTCGTCGACGTGATCCGGGCGCCGATCGAGACCAAGATCATCGAGGAGACGAAGCCTCCTCCCCCGCCGCCGCCGGAGAACCTGCCGCCGCCGCCGAAGTTCGCGCCGCCGCCGCCTTCTTTCGTGCCGCCGCCGGAGGTCAACGTCAACCCGCCGCCGACGCCGGCCCCGACGATCACGGTCACGCGCGAGGCGCCCCCGCCGGCGCCGGTGGTCGTCGCGCCCGCGCCGCCGCCGCCGCCGGTGGTGGCGGTCGCGCCGCCGGCGCCGCCGCGCGAGCCGGTGCGCGTGGCGCCCAGGCTGAACTTCGGCAGCGCCTGCGAGAAGCCCGAGTACAACGCGATGGCGCGCCGCGCCGAGGCGCAGGGCGAGGTGGTCGTGCGCTTCACCGCGGACGCCACCGGGCGCATCACCGACGCCGTGATCGAGAAGTCGGCCGGCCCGACCCGCGAGCACAAGATGCTCGACCGGCTCACGCTCGAGGCGGTGCGCGCCTGCAGGGTCACCCCGGGCACCGTCGACGGCAAGCCGGAGACGCTGACCGAGCGCGTGACCTACGTCTGGCGCATCACCGACTGACCCTTTCCTCCCCACGAGCGCGGCCGACCGCGCCGACCTGTCCCTTTGGAGTCAACATGTCACTGAACAAGATCGCGCACGCCCGCTCGTGGGCTGCCAAGCTGCTGGCGACGATGCTCGCCGGCGTGGTTCTCGGCCTGGGTGCGGCCGCGCCCGCACTGGCGCAGGCCCCCGCCGCGTCCGAGCCGGCCGCCCAGGCCCCGGCCCCGGCCGCCGCGCTGCCGGCACCGCCGGCGGTGACGGTCGAGCAGGAAGCGGTGGACAACCCGTTCGGCCTGCGCGGCATGTGGCAGTCCTCGGACTGGGTCAAGCGCGGCACGCTGATCATCCTGGTGATCATGTCGATGGCGAGCTGGTACGTCATCTTCGTCAAGCTGTTCGAGCAGCGCGCGATGCTCAAGAGCGGCCGCAGCGGTGCCGAGACCTTCTGGAAGGCCGGCTCCGTGAAGGCCGGCGTCGGCGCGCTGGAGGAAGGCTCGGCCATCCGCTTCATCGCCGAGCAGGGCATCAAGGCCAGCGAGCACCACGAGGGCACGATGGTCGACGTGATCGACAAGCACACCTGGATCGGCATGTCGATCGAGCGTGCGGTGGGCAACGTGCAGAGCCGCCTGTCCGACGGCCTGGCGCTGCTGGCCACCGTGGGCTCCACCGCGCCGTTCGTGGGCCTGTTCGGCACCACCTGGGGCATCTACGACGCGCTGGTGAAGATCGGCCTGTCGGGCCAGGCCTCGATCGACAAGGTGGCCGGCCCGGTGGGCGCGGCGCTGATCCTGACCGCCGTCGGCCTGGCCGTCGCGGTGCCGGCGGTGATGGGCTACAACTGGCTGATCCGCCGCAACAAGACGGTGATGGACCTGACGCGCGCCTTCGCCGGCGACCTGCAGAACGTGCTGCTGTCGGGCAAGCGCTGAGCGCGCGGCCCGCGCGAGCAGACCTCACGAGGAGTCCGCCATGGCGATGCAGGTAGGAACCGGCGGCAGCGACGACGGCGAGGAGCAGTTCAACAACACCATCAACACGACGCCGATGGTGGACGTGATGCTGGTGCTGCTGATCATCTTCATGATCACGGTGCCGGTCATCACGCAGACGATCAAGCTCGAGCTGCCGATCGAGAAGAACATCCCGCTGATGACCAAGCCCGAGAACATCACCATCGCGGTCAACCGCGACGGCGACGTGTTCTGGGGCACGGAGCGCATCCCGGACATCGAGGCGCTGGTCAACCGGCTGAAGGTCGAGTCGATCAAGGAGCCGCAGCCCGAGGTGCACATCCGCGGCGACCAGGGCGTGCGCTACGAGGCCGTCGGCCGCGTCGTCGTGGCCTGCCAGCGCGCCGGCATCTTCAAGGTCGGCTTCATCACCGAGCCGCCGGCCGGCCCGGGCGGCTGAGGAAGGGAACCATCCATGTCCATGCAAGTCGGATCCCCCGAGGGCGACGGCGACGGCGACGTGATGGTGGACATCAACACGACGCCGCTGATCGACGTCATGCTGGTGCTGCTGATCATGTTCATCGTCACGATCCCCATCCAGACCCACGCGGTCAAGATGAACATGCCGGTGCCCAACAACGCGGCGCCGCCGCCGGTGCCGCCGGAGGTGGTGCGCATCGACGTCGACTTCGACGGCACCATCGGCTGGAACGGCGAGGTCATCGAGTCCGGCGACCGCGCCGCGATCGAGCAGCGGCTGTACGCGATCGCGCAGATGCCCGACCAGCCCGAGGTGCACCTGCGCCCGAACAAGCTGGTCGAGTACAAGCATGTCGCGATGATCATGGCCACCGCGCAGCGGCTGGGCGTGACCAAGATCGGCATCGTCGGCAACGAGCAGTTCCTCTGACCGTCCCGCAGCGCGCGCCCCACGACGCCTTCGCCCTGCCTCACCCCCTCGACAGCTCGGCCCGCAAGCCCTGACCGCCCATGAAGACCATGCGTTCCCTGACCCTGGCCCTGGTGGCCGCCGCCGTGTTCGGGATCGCGTCGGCGCAGGGGGTGCGGCCCGAGGTCGGCCGGCCGCTGCAGCAGGCGGGCGATCTGCTCAAGGCCGGCAAGGCCCGCGAGGCGCTGGCCAAGGTGCGCGACGCCGAGGGGGCCTCGGGCATCACGCCGGCCGAGCGGCTGATCATCGACCGCATGAAGGCCGCCGCGGCGCAGCGCGCCGGCGACTTCAACACCGCGATCCAGGCCCTCGAGGCCATCCACCCGCGCACCAGCGGCGCCGAGTCCGGACAGATCGCCGAGCAGCTCGCGGCCGCCTACGCGCAGGTGCGCAACAACGGCAAGGCCGCGGAGTGGATGAACAAGGCCATCGCCGCCGGCAACAACAGCCCGACGATCCGCCAGCTCCAGCAGTACCTGATGACGGCCACCGGCGACTACGCGGCGATCGCGCGCGACGCCGGCGCCGCGGTCGCCTCCGCCGAGCAGGCCGGCCGGCGGCCCGACGAGGCCGACCTGCTGCGCCTGGCCGACGCGCAGCAGCGCCTGAACCAGCCCGGCTACGTCGGCACGCTCGAGAAGCTGGTGCTGTACTACCCCGGCAAGAAGGACTACTGGGCGGCCTACCTGCCGCGCCTGCCGCGCAAGAGCGGCTTCTCGGCGCGCTACGAGCTGGACGTGCTGCGGCTGCGGCTGGCCGCCGGCACGCTGAGCAAGACCGATGAATTCATGGAGATGGCCCAGCTCGCGCTGCAGGCGCGGCTGCCGGCCGAGGCGCTGCGCATCATCGAGCAGGGCTTCAAGTCCGGCGCGCTGGGCAGCGGCCCGGAGGCCGACCGCCACCAGCGCCTGCGCGACCTCGCGAAGCGCCGCGACGCCGAGGTGCGCGCGGGCGCCGACGCCCACGTGGCCGAGGCGCTGGCCTCGGGCAGCGGCGACGCCATCGTCACCGCGGGCGCGCAGCTGGTGTCCATGGGCCGCCACGACGAGGGCGTCAAGCTGATCCAGCGCGGCATCGAGGCCGGCAAGCTGCGCAGCGCCGACGAGGCGAAGCTGCGGCTGGGCCTGGCGCAGCTGCAGGCCGGCAAGCGCCAGCAGGCGCTGCAGACCCTGCGCACGGTGCGCGGCAGCGACGGAACGGCCGACATCGCGCGGCTGTGGACCGTGCTCAGCCCCAACGGCTCCTGACCCGGCGCACCGCCGTGGCCGCGGGGGGCGCTTCGCAGCCGGTGCACACGGCCGTCGACAGCGAGACCCGGGCCGGCGCCGACGACCACCTGGCGCTGCGCCTGTGGCTGCGCCTGCTGGCCTGCACCAACCATGTCGAGGCCCCGCTGGCGACGCGGCTGCGCGAGCGCTTCGGCACCTCGCTGCCGCGCTTCGACCTGATGGCGCAGCTGGACCGCCACCCCGGCGGGCTGAAGATGCGCGAGCTCTCGCGCCGCCTGATGGTCACCGGCGGCAACGTCACCGGTCTCACCGACCGGCTGGTCGCCGAGGGCCTGGTCGAGAAACGCGAGGACCCGGTCGACCGCCGCGCGACCACCGTCGCGCTGACTGCCGAGGGCCGGCGCCAGTTCGGCGCGATGGCGCGCGAGCACGAGCGCTGGGTGGTCGAGCTCTTCGGCGGCCTGGGCGCCGCGCAGCAGCAGCAGCTCTTCGAGCTGCTGGGCCGGCTCAAGCAGACGCTGCCAGCAGCTCGCGACCGATGATCAGCCGCTGCACTTCCGTCGCGCCCTCGTAGATGCGCAGCGCGCGGATCTCGCGGTACAGGCTCTCGACCACCGACCCGACCTGCACGCCCAGGCCGCCGTGCAGCTGCAGCGCGCGGTCGATCACGCGCTGTGCGTGTTCGGTGGCCACCATCTTGGCCATCGCCGCCTCGCGCGTGGTGCGCGCGCCGGTGGCGTCGCGCCGCCACGCGGCACGGTAGGTCAGCAGCGCCGCGGCGTCGATCTCGGCCGCCATGTCGCCCAGGCTCGCCTGCGTGAGCTGGAAGTCCGCAAGCTGCTGACCGAACATCGAGCGCCGGCGGGCATGCGCCAGCGCCTCGTCCAGCGCCCGCCGCGCGAAGCCCAGCGCCGCCGCGGCGACCGAGGCGCGGAAGATGTCCAGCGTGCGCATCGCGAGCTTGAAGCCCTCGCCCTCGACGCCCAGCAGGTGGTCCTTCGGCACGCGGCAGCCGTCGAAACGCAGCCGGGCCAGCGGGTGCGGCGCGATGACCGCGATGCGCTCGGCGATCTCCAGCCCGGGCGTGCCGGCCGGCACCAGGAAGGCGCTCAGGCCGCGCGTGCCGCGCGCGGCGGAAGGGTCGGTGCGCGCGAAGACGCAGTAGAAGTCGGCGATGCCGCCGTTGCTGATCCAGGTCTTCTCGCCGTCCAGCACCCAGGCGTCGCCGTCGTCGCGCGCGCGGCAGGCGATGGCGGCGACGTCGCTGCCGGCGCCGGGCTCGGACAGCGCAAAGGCGGCGATCGCCTCGCCGCGCGCCACGCGTGGCAGCCAGGCGGCCTGCAGCGCCGCGGGGCCGGCCAGCGACAGCGGGCCGCTGCCCAGGCCCTGCATCGCGAAGGCGAAGTCGGCCAGGCCGTCGTGGCGCGCCAGCGTCTCGCGGCAGATCACCAGCGCGCGCGAGGCGATGTGCTCGTGCAGGCCGCCGTGCGCCGCTGGCACGCAGTGGCGCAGCCAGCCGGCGCCGCCCAGCGCGCGCACGAGCGCACGGCAGGCGGCATCGGTGTCGGTATGGTCCACCTGCTGCAGGTGCTGCGCGGCCCAGGCGTCCAGCGCGGCGGCCAGCGCGCGGTGGCCGTCGTCGAAGAAGGGCAGCTCGAGGTGGGTCAGACGGCCGTCCATGCCCACTTCAGTTGCCCTCGAAGTTCGGCTGCCGCTTCGCGGCGAAGGCCTCGAAGGCGCGCCGGAAGTCCTGCGTCATCATGCACAGCGCCTGGGCCTGCGCCTCGCTCTCGATCATCTCGTCGATGCCCATGGCCCATTCCTGGTTCAGCATCGTCTTCGTGACGGTATGCGCGAACCAGGGGCCGTCGGCCAGCGCACGCGCCTGCGCCTGCGCCTTCGCGAGCAGTTCGTCCGGCGCATGCAGCGCGTTGAACCAACCCCAGGCCAGGCCCTCGTCGGCATTCATGCCGCGGCCGCTGAACAGCAGCTCGGCCGCGCGTCCCTGGCCGATGACCCGCGGCAGCAGCCCGCAGGCGCCCATGTCGGCGCCGGCGAGACCCACGCGCGTGAACAGGAAGGCGGTGCGCGCGGCGGGCGTGCCCAGGCGCAGGTCGGCGGCCAGCGCGATCATCGCGCCGGCGCCGGCGCAGATGCCGTCGACCGCGGCGACGATGGGCTGCGGCGCGTGCTTCATCGCCTTGACCAGGTCGCCGGTCATGCGCGTGAAGCGCAGCAGCTCGGGTGCGGGCATCTTCGTCAGCGGCTCGATGATCTCGAAGACGTCGCCGCCGCTGCAGAAGTTGCCGCCCTCGCCAGCCAGCACCACGGCGCGCACGTCCGAGGCCTGCGCCAGGCCGCGGAACAGGTCGCGCAGCTCGGCGTAGCTGTCGAAGGTCAGCGGGTTCTTCTTTTCCGGGCGGTTCAGCGTGATCGTCGCGACGCGGCCGTCGCCCGGGCAGTCCCAGCGGAAGTGGCGCGCCGCATAGGTCTGGAAGGGACGCAGGTCATCGTTCATTCTGGGGTTCTCCTCAGACCGGGCCGGCCGCGGCCTGGGCGCGGCGCAGGTTGGTCTCGTACTGGCGGCGGCCGCTGTCGTACTGCACCGGCCAGGCGATCGCGTCATGGCCGATCTTCGCCGCTTCGTGCAGCGTCCACGCCGGGTCGGCGAGGTGCGGGCGCGCGACCGCGCACAGGTCGGCGCGGCCGGCGGCGATGACCATGTTGACATGGTCGGCCTCGAAGATGGCGCCCACCGCGACGGTGGGGATGCCGACCTCGTTGCGGATGCGGTCGGCGAACGGCGTCTGCCACATGCGGCCGTAGACCGGCTGCTGCTCGGCGACGACCTGCCCGCTGCTGCAGTCGATGATGTCCGCACCCGCGGCCTTGAACAGCCGCGCGATGGCCACCGCGTCGTCGGCGGTGTTGCCGCCGGGAACCCAGTCGTGGCAGGACAGCCGCACCGAGATCGGCCGGTCCTCGGGCCACGCCGCGCGCAGCGCCTCGAACAGCTCCAGCGGAAAGCGGGCGCGGTTGGCGACGCTGCCGCCCCAGGCGTCGCCGCGCCGGTTGGTCAGCGGCGACAGGAAGCTGGAGAGCAGGTAGCCGTGCGCGCAGTGCAGCTCCAGCGCGTCGAAGCCGGCCGCCGCGCCGCGGCGGGCGGCGGCGACGAAGTTCTCGATGATCGCCAGCATCCCGGCGCGGTCCAGCTCGCGCGGCAGCTGCGAGTGCGGCAGGTACGGCAGCGGCGACGCCGAGACGATGGGCCACTCGCCTTCGGCCAGGTCCGGCATCGGCTCGTCGCCGCCGCCGGCCCAGGGCAGGCAGGTCGCGGCCTTGCGCCCGGCGTGGCCGAGCTGCAGGCCGATCTTCGCGCCGCTGCGCTGGTGCACGAAGTCGACGATGCGCGCCCAGGCGGCCTGCTGCGCGTCGTTCCACAGCCCGGCGCAGCCGCGCGTGATGCGCGCGTCGGCGCTGGGGCAGGTCATCTCGGTCCACAGCAGCCCGGCGCCGCCGAGCGCACGTGCGCCGAAGTGCACGAGGTGGAAGTCGTTCGGCACGCCCTCGTCGGCCGAGTACATCGCCATCGGCGAGACGACGACGCGGTTGGCCACCGTCAGGCCGCGCAGCGTGAAGGGCGTGAACATCGGGCTCGGCGGCTTTGCGCCGTCGGCCACCGCGACGCCGGCGCGGCGCGCGAACCAGCGCTCGTAGCCCTCCAGCCAGCCGGCGTCGCGCAGCCGCAGGTTCTCGTGGCTGATGCGCTGGCTGCGCGTGAGCATGCTGTACATGAACTGCTCGGGCGGCAGCTGGTCGCAGTAGCGCGTGCCGACGACCTCGAACCATTCCATCGCATTCCAGGCCGCGTTCTGCAAGCGCAGCACGTCCACCTCGCGGTGGGCCTGGTACTCGGCGAGCAGCGTGCCGAGGTCACCGCCAGCGGCGCCGCGCTCCTTGAACAGCCGCGTCAGCTCGATCGCGTCCTCCAGCGCCAGCTTGGTGCCCGAGCCGATCGCGAAGTGCGCGGTGTGCACCGCGTCGCCCATCAGCACCACGTGGCTGCGGCCGTCGAAGTGGTGCCAGGTCTTGCAGCGCACGCGCTGGAAATTCAGCCAGGCGCTGCCGCGCAGGTGGCGCGCGTTGCTCAGCAGCGGGTGGCCGTCGAGGTGTTTCGCAAACAACCGTTCGCAGAAGGCGATGCTGGCCGCGGTGTCGGCCTGGTCCAGCCCATGCGCCTTCCACACGCGCTCGGGCGTCTCGACGATGAAGGTCGTCGTCTGCTCGTCGAACTTGTAGACATGGGCCTGGAACCAGCCGTGTTCGGTCTTCTCGAACAGGAAGTTGAAGGCGTCGAAGAGCCTGGTCGTGCCGAGCCAGATGAAGCGGTTCGGGCGCGTGACGATGTCGGGCTGGAAGACCTCGGCATGCTGCTGGCGCAGCCGCGAATTGATGCCGTCGCTGGCGACGATCAGGTCGGCGTCGGGGTAGTCGGCAGCCAGCCGCTCGGGCTCGGCCTCGGTCTCGAAGACCAGTTCCACGCCCAGCTCCTCGCAACGGCGCTGCAGGATGTTCAGCAGCTTCTTGCGCCCGATGCCGACGAAGCCGTGGCCGCCGCTGCGGATGCACGCGCCCTTGAAGTGCAGCTCGATGTCGTCCCAGTGGTTGAACGCGACCTCGATCGCGTCGGCCGTCGCGGCGTCCCAGGCGCGCATGTTCTCCATCGTCGCGTCGCTGAACACCACGCCCCAGCCGAAGGTGTCGTAGGGCCGGTTGCGCTCGACCACCGTGATGCGGTGCGCCGGGTCCAGCTGCTTCATCAGCAGCGCGAAATACAGGCCGGCGGGGCCGCCGCCGATGCAGACGATGCGCATGGGTGCTGGATCTCCTGCCGGCATTGTCGCAGCCGATTGCTTTACATGTAAACTAATTTCGATGGCCGAGAATCCGGGCATGACCGAGCACGCCACCGCCCTGCCCTCCTTCGTCGAGCCGCTGCCCGGCGGCGTCCATGCCATCGACACCGGCTTCCAGCGCGAGCGCTTCGACGCCGCCTACCTGCTGGTGCAGGACGGCCGCGCGGCCTTCGTCGACACCGGCACCAACTTCGGGGTGCCGCGGCTGCTGGCGGCGCTGGACGCGCTGGGCCTGGCGCGCGACGCGGTGGACTGGGTGATCCCGACCCACGTGCACCTGGACCACGCCGGTGGCGTGGGCCTGCTGATGCAGTCGCTGCCGAAGGCGCGGCTGTGGGTGCATCCGCGCGGCGCACGCCACATGGTGGACCCGAGCGCGCTGTGGCAGGGGGCGCTGGCCGTCTATGGCGAGGACGAGATGCGCCGCAGCTACGGCGAACTGGTGCCGGTGCCGGCGGCGCGCGTGACCGAGAGCGCCGACGGCGCGGTGATCGAGCTCGCCGGCCGGCCGCTCGAGGCCGCCGACACGCCGGGCCACGCGAGGCACCACCACTGCATCTGGGACGAGGCCACACGCGGCTGGTTCACCGGCGACACCTTCGGCCTGAGCTACCGCGAGTTCGACAGCGCGCGGGGCCGCTGGATCGTGCCGACGACCACGCCGGTGCAGTTCGACCCCGAGGCGCTGCGCGCCTCGGTGCAGCGCCTGCTGGCGCGCACGCCGGCCTGCATGTACCTCACGCACTACGGCCGCGTGGACGACGTGCCGCGGCTGGGCGCCCTGCTGCTCTCGCTGCTGGACGAGCTGGTGGTGCTGGGCCGCTCGCTGCGCGACGCGCCGGACCGCCACGAGGCGCTCAAGCGCGGTCAGCTGGAGATCTTCGGCCGCAGCCTCGCGGCGCATGGCTGCACCTTGAGCGGCGAGCGCATCGCCGAACTGCTGGCCATCGACACCGAGCTCAACGCACAAGGCATGGCGGTCTGGCTGGACCGCGGCTGAGGCGGCACGAAGGCGAGACCCCGAAAGTGCGACGGGCGGCCCGCAGGCCGCCCGCACGGTGCACGCGCCGGGCCACTGGGCCCGGAGGACTAGATCATCTGCCGGCGACGGCGCACCGCCAGGCCGACCGCCCCCAGCCCCATGGCCAGCAGCGCCATGCTGCCCGGCTCGGGGATGGCCGGCGTGTAGTGGATGCGCAGCAGGCCCGAGTTCACCGTGGCGTCCAGCCCACCGGGTCCGCCGTCGTCGAAGGTTTCCCAGACGACGACCCAGACCTTCCCGTTCGGGCCGACGGTGAAGGGGCCGCCGTCGTTGAAGCTCCCGCCGCTGCCCCAGGCCCCGTTGGCCGGTCCGAAGACGCCGGCGCTGTTCAGCGTGGACGGGCTGTGGTCCATGAAGGCCGAGATGTTCTGGTTCGGGGGGTCGTAGTTCACCGTCAGCGTGAACTCGCTGCGCCAGCTCGGGCTCACCGCGGTGAAGCTCAGGCCGAAATACTCGAACCCGGTCACCTCGGCGCCGGCGCCGAGCATGACGAAGGTGCTGCTGTTGTTGGGATTGAACAGCGCGCCAAAGCTCTGCCAGCCGGTGAGATCCACGTCGACGTAGTCGGCCTGCGCAGCGGCGCCGGCGGTGCTCAGCAGGGCGGCCACGGCCAGCCGCGCGAAGGAATGCTTCATAGCCATGTCGGGCTCCTTGGGGGGCGGTGGGTGGGTGGCGTCAGTGGACGCGGCGGCGCCGCGCCAGGCTGCCGAGCCCGGCCAGGCCGGCCAGCATCAGCGCCCAGGTGCCCGGCTCGGGGATCGGCACGGTGACCGAGCGCCCGACCACCGACTCGATCCACGGGATGTGCGTATACACCGCGGTGGAGCCCGACAAGTCGCCGTAGCTGCTGCTGTTGCCGGTGCGGTAGTCGCAGCTCGGCGTGATGCGGCCCTGGCAGAACTGCCAGCCCCAGGAGTGCACGGCCGAGAGCAGCCAGTTGCCGCTGGCGGCGTCCCAGACGAAGTCGCCGCCGCCGGAGTCGCCGCCGGCGATCAGCGCCTCGCGCTCGCCCAGGCTCAGGCCGCTGGTCCAGGCGCTGCTGCCCGTGATCTGGGCCATGCGGCCGAGCGTGTTGTAGCGGTCGGGGTCGGGGATGTCGTAGGAGTCGTAGTCGACGACGTAGGTCACGCCATAGGTCGGCGCGGTGTAGGTGCCTTGACCCCAGGCACCGAAGACGACGCTGCTCTCGGCGTCGAAGACGTTGTAGCCGTAGTGGCCGTAGGCACTGTCGTTCCAGTTCGGGCTGCCGGTGGCGTAGCCGGTGCCGGAGGTGCCGTAGCCGGTGATCAGGTGCTCGCGGCCGACATCGTTGGTCGGGCTCAGGTAGTAGGTGTTCAGGTTGGTGACCGGGGCGTTCAAGCGCACGAGCGCGATGTCCGAGCCGTTGTCCAGCGCCCCGCCGGAGGCGATCCAGCCCGGGTGCACCACGTAGCCGGCCGCGCTGCGGCTCTCCAGCGCGGCGCCGCCGTACCAGCCGAAGTCGATGCGCATCGAGCGGATGCCGTCGGCGCAATGTGCCGCGGTCAGGATCCACTCGCCGCCCGGCAGCAGCGAGCCGCTGCAGACGTAGAACGAGCCGGGGTCGCCACGCACGTCGAAGAGCAGCCGCGCGGTGCCGTTGAAGGTGTTCGGCACGCCGTTGAAGGAGGCCGTGGGGTCCAGCCGCCAGTTCGCCACCGGCGAGCTGTTGCCGGTGGTCGGCGTCGCGCCGACGTCCCAGATGCCGATCGTCGACGCGGGCCCCGTACCCGCGTGCAGCGGCGCCGAGACGGCGAATGCAGCCAGCGCCAGGGGCGCCAGCCAGATGGCAGATGCGGTCTTCAAGCGGTTCTCCTCGTTTCAGGCCCGCCGGAAGCGCCTGGGGCGCTCCGGTGCGATCCCACGCCGGCCCGGGGTGCAGGCCGGCGCTCCAACTCCTTGGCCGCATCCTAGTCATCGCGGCCGACAGGACAAGCCCGCCCCCCCGAGATGCAGGGAGCGGGATAACGCGAAGCCCCGCGACGAGGCGGCGGCGCCGGCGCGGGCACCGGAATGGCGCTTGACCTGGCGCAAGGCGCAGGCGGGTGGGCCCGCTGTCCCGTGACGCACGTCACGGGTGCATACCGCAAATGCGCCCGGCGCACGCCGCGCGCGGCCGAAAGCACTGCACGGACGACCGCTGCCCGCCGCCGGCGGACCGGTCGCCCGCCCGCGGCCCGACCTTCGCCCGGCAGTCCAGTGGAGCGCCGCATGCGCCTGAACCACCCCGTCACCGACACCGAGTTTCCGTTCCCGAGCGGCGCCACGCTGGTCTCGACGACCGACCTGAAGGGCCGCATCCTCTACTGCAACCCGGCCTTCATCGCCGTCAGCGGCTTCGCCAGGCAGGAACTGCTGGGCCAGCCGCACAACCTGATCCGCCACCCGGACATGCCCGAGGAGGCCTTCCGCGACCTCTGGCAGACCATCGCGGACGGCCGGCCCTGGTCGGCACCGGTGAAGAACCGGCGCAAGGACGGCAGCCACTACTGGGTGATGGCCAACGTGACGCCGCTGATGCAGGACGGTGCACCCGTGGGCTACATGTCGGTGCGCACCGAACCGACGCGCGAGCAGGTCCGGGCTGCCGAAGCGCTCTACGCGACGATGCGTCAGGAGAAGGCCGACGGCCGCCTGGTGCACCGGCTGCAGGCCGGCCGCCTGGAACTGGCCACGCCCGGCGCGCGGCTGCGCCGCATGCTGACGCCGGGGCTGCGCGGCCGCGTCGCGCTGGCCGGTGCCGGCATCGGCGCCCTCGCCAGCGCCGCCACCTCCATCGCGGCCGGGCAGCCGCTGCTGGCCGGCGCCGCGCCCGGCGTCCTCGCCGGCAGCGCCGTGCTGGGCGCGCTGGCCGGCACGGCGGTCGCCGCGCGCTGCTTCCTGGCGCCGCTGAAGGGACTGCTGGACACCGCCAACCGCATGGCCGCCGGCGACCTGACCCAGCGCATCGACGTCGAAGGCGCCGGCCCGGTCGCCCTGCTGGGCCAGGCGCTGGCGCAGCTGAACGTGAACCTGCGCTCCATCGTCGGCGACGCGCGCGCTGAGGTCCAGCAGATGCACAGCGCCACCGGCGAGATCGCCGCCGGCAACCAGGACCTGTCGGCGCGCACCGAGTCGCAGGCGGCCAGCCTGCAGCAGACCGCGTCGTCGATGGAGCAGATCACCGGCACCGTGCGCACCAGCGCCGACGCTGCCACGCAGGCCGCCACGCTGGCCGAGCGCGCCAGCGACGTCACGCAGCGCGGCAGCGACGCGGTGGCGCAGGTGGCGCAGACGATGCACGCGATCAGCGACTCGTCGCGCCGCATCGCCGAGATCATCGGCGTGATCGACGGCATCGCCTTCCAGACCAACATCCTGGCGCTCAATGCCTCGGTGGAGGCCGCACGGGCCGGCGAACAGGGGCGAGGCTTCGCGGTCGTCGCCGCCGAGGTGCGCGCGCTGGCGCAGCGCAGCGCCGGCGCGGCGCGCGAGATCAAGCAGCTGATCCACGCCGCCGGAGAGACCGTGCAGGCCGGCAACCGCCTGACCGACGAGGCCGGCCGCACGATGAGCGGCGCGCTGCAGACGGTGCGCGAGGTCACCGCGGTCATCCGGCAGATCAGCGACGGCGCGCGCGAGCAGCTGCTGGGCATCTCGCAGGTCAACGAGGCGGTGGCGCAGATGGACGGCATCACGCAGCAGAACGCCGCGCTGGTGGAGCAGATCGCCGCCTCGGCGGTCAGCCTGCAGGGCCAGGCCGCGAGCGTGGCCGAGGCGGTGCAGGTCTTCCGCCTGCAGCCGGGGGAAGGCGCGGGCACCGACGCGGTGGCCTTGCGCCGGGCGGCGCGCGCGCAGACGGCCGCGGCCTGAGAGCGGCAGGCACGCCAACGAAGAAGGGCGGCCCGCAGGGCGCGCCCAAAGAAAAAGGGCGCCCCGCAGGGCGCCCTTTTGCAGCGGCCGCGTCGCGGCGGCTCAGGCCGCCTTGCGACGGCGGCGCGCCACGGCGCCGATGGCCGCCAAGCCCAGCGCCATCAGCGCATAGGTCTCCGGCTCCGGCACCAGCGAGGCGCTGATGAAGTCGGTGTGCAGGTACACCGGCACGAAGCCGTTGAACTCGCCGAAGCTGCTGTTCAGGCCGGCGCGGATGTCGCCGAAGGCGGTGCCGAAGCTCAGGCCGTAGGACGTGACCGAGGCCACCTGGCCGAAGATGAACTGCGGGCCGCCGCTGTCGCCGCCGGCGACGCTGACCTCGCGGATGCCCACGCCGGTGTTGCAGAACTTCGTCGAGGTCCCGTTGGCCACCGTGGTGACGGCGGCGACCAGGCAGGACGCGTCGTTGGCGGCCAGGCCGTTGTCGAAGTCGCTGACCCAGGAATCCATGTACTGGGCGCGCGGGTCGGCCGGGTTGCTGCTGTCGAAGAAGCCGTCCCAGAAGCCGCCGAAGTCGGCGTCGCCGAAGCGGAAGTCGAAGCGGTTGTCGCCCTGGCGGCGGAAGCCGGTGCGCGCGTTGGTGCCGAAGCTGCCGCCGATGTCCGAGCGGCCGCCGTAGCCGACGACGTTGAAGGTGGTCTCGCCGAGGTCGCCGTTGTAGAGCTCGTAGCTGCGCGCGAAGTCGGGCGCGGCCTGGCCCAGGCGCACGACGGCGATGTCGTTCTGGTCGATCACGCGGCCGGTGTAGGCCGGGTTGACGAAGTACTGCGAGGCCGCCACCGGCGTGAACTGCCCGGCGTTGAAGCGCTGGTTGGGGTCGTCGCCGCCGTAGAAGTAGGCGGTGGTCAGGTCCGGCGTGCGCAGCGTCGGGCCGTCGGTCACGCAGTGCGCGGCGGTCAGGATCGAGCGGCGATCGGGCATCAGCGTGCCCGAGCAGATGAAGCTGCCGATGTCGTTGTAGGTCATGATCAGCGCGACGACGCCGTTGTAGTTCGGCGAGGTCGCGAAGTAGCGCGAGTCACCGCCGCCGTCGAAGCCGCCGGTGGAGCCGACGCCGACGATCAGGCTCTGCGCCGTCCAGGCCAGGCCGTTGGACACGCCGGACTCGACACGCTGCGCCGAGGCGGAGGCCACCAGCCCGGCAGCCAGCAGGGCTGCGGTGGCGGTCAGGCGGAAATGCTTGCTGCTCATGCGTACATCCTTTGTGAAACAGCGATCGTGAGGAGCCGACCGTCCGGCATGGGCGGTCCGCGGTTCGTTGATGCGCCGCCCGGGCCAGCAGCCCGCACCACGCAGATCAGGCAGTGATCCTAGCCAGCTGTCGGGTTCGTCACGCTCGGCGCCCCCTGAACTGCGGGACCGGGTTTACCCCAGGTTCCAGCCGGTGACTCTCGTGGCGGGCCGGCACGCCGGGGCTTCGGGGGCCCGGTCACCCCTGCGTTCGCGGTGTGGAGTCCGGCCAAGCGCCGGCCGGACACCGAGGCCGCGCAGTACACCCACCCGCTGCGTGGCGCAGGCCTCGAACCTGCCCCAGGCCGCCGGGGCCGTGTGCTGCAATACCGGGCGCGGCGCCACCGAGGTCAGCGTGGCCGGCGGCGACAGCGGCGGGCCGCAGTTCGACGCCGCCGGGCAGATCGTCTCGCTCACGTCCTACGGCCTGAGCTTCGGCACCGCCTTCGGCGACTGCCGCGCCGGGCTGCAGTCCAGCTGCGGCGAGCTCAACGGCTTCGTGCCGCTGTACATCCACCAGGACTTCATCACCGACGCCATGATCCCTGAGCCGCAGACCCATGCGCTGATGCTGCCGGGCCTGTGCGCCGTCGGCGCCGCGGCGCACCGCCGTCGCCGGGCGGCCTGAGACCCGGGTCGCCGAGGACACGGGGGCCGGCGGAGCGACCCGCCGGCCTGCTCTCATGGGCGCCCGACTCGGCACCCAACTGCGTCAAGCTGGGGTTTGCCAGACCGCATGTTCACGGGGGGATCGGCACGCGCCGCGGGCGGATGTCGCGAAGAATCGGAAGTGCATCGTCGACGTCATGGGGGGAGCCTGCTGCCCCCGCGAACGAGCGGCCAGCGCAAGATCGGGCACGCGGGTTGCATCGGAGAGGAGCGACCAACGGGTCCCCCAACCTTCCACACGAATGGAGTCGTGATCCCCATGAAGAGCAACAAGACCAGGCTGGGCGTCGTCGCCGCAGCCGCCGCCACGCTGTTCGTCGGCATGGCGCAGGCTGCCCAACCCGGCAGCGGCGAGATCTACATGCTGCGCGGCGAGCTGTCGCTGCCCGATCACCTGATGGGCGGGATGATCGTCGCCGGCGACCCGAACGGCAACCCGCCGGACAGCCCGACGCTGCGCATCGACCCGAACGTCGCCGCCTCCCCCTGGAGCGGCGTCGTCAGCATCAACACGCGCTACTGGGGCGTCAACCCGAGCACCGGCGTCCCGGGTGTGCTGTCGTACATCTGCTCGGCGGCGCTGGTGTCTCCGACCCACCTGGTGACCGCGGCGCACTGCATCGACACCGGCCCGGGCAACGGCACCGGCACGCCGATCGTGATCGGCAACCCGAATGCCGGCCAGTTCGGCGTGGGCGACGTGCGCCCGGTGTACAACATCCTCAACGCCCAGGGCAGCAACACCTTCACGCTCGGTGCCGCGGTCTCGGTGGCCATGCACCCGAACTACAACGGCTTCGGCGTCTGCCCCGCGGCGGTCACCACCCCCGGCGAGTTCTGCATCAACGACGACATCGCCGTCATCACGCTGGCCGCCCCGGCGCCGGACTGGGCCAAGGTGTACCGTGTCGACCCCAGCTTCGTCGGCATGAATACCGCCGTCACGCATGTCGGCTTCGGCACCACCGGCAACGGCGTCACCGGCCACCAGGCCGGCAGCGCCAGCTTCTTCACGAAGCGCACCGGCATGGGCCACATCGACCGCCCGCTGGACGAGGCCGACGACGAGTTGAACTTCACCGGCCCGTCTGAGGTCTGGTCCTCGGACTTCGACAGCGCCGCGCGCGGCATCGACACGCACTGCACGCTGTACGGCGTGTGCTCGCCGATCCTGGCGAACAACGCCGAGACCACGCTGGGCGGCGGCGACTCCGGCGGCCCGACCTTCAAGACGCTGGCCAGCGGCGAGCATGTGCTGATCGGCAACAACACCTTCGGCCGCCGCTTCGACGCCAGTCAGGTCAGCGGCACCTTCGGCACGGCCTACGGCGGCATGGTGCTGGGCTCGTACATGGACTTCCTGCAGACCGCCACCGGCGGCCAGATCCAGGTCGTTCCCGAGCCCGAGACCTACGCGCTGATGCTGCTGGGCCTGGCCGGCATGGGCGCCGTCGTGCGCCGCCGCCGCGCTCGACAGGCCTGAACGGACGCGAGTCCGTCCCGTGCACCGGGCGCCCTGCGGGGCGCCCTTTTTCTTGCCGCCCGCACGCTGGCACACTTTGGGCATGTACCTGCCGACCCACTTTGCCGAGACCGACCCGGCGCGGCTGCACGCGCTGATGCGCGAGCACCCGCTGGCGCTGCTGGTGATCGCGGCGGACGGCGCGGCCACGGCCGACCCGGTCCCTCTCGAATTCGACGCCGCGGACGGGCCGCTGGGCACGCTGCGCGGCCACGTCGCACGCGCCAACCCGCTGGCGCGGCGCGGCGGCAGCGAGGTGCTGGCGGTCTTCAGCGGCCCGCAGGCCTATGTCAGCCCGGGCCTGTATGCCAGCAAGCGCGAGCACGGCAAGGTCGTGCCGACCTGGAACTACGCCCTCGTGCAGGCCCGCGGAACCCTGCGCACGATCGACGACGCGCCCTGGCTGCGCGCGCTGGTGGGGCGGCTCACGCACCGCCACGAGGCGTCGCGGCCCGCGCCCTGGGCGGTGGACGACGCGCCCGGGGACTATGTCGCGCAGATGCTGCGCGCCATCGTCGGCATCGAGATCCCGGTGGCCACGCTGGTGGGCAAGTTCAAGCTCAGCCAGAACCGCAGCGCGCGCGACCACGAGGGCGTGCGGCAGGGCCTGGCCGCCGGCGACGCCCCCGCACGCGCCGCCGCAGCCCTGATGCCGGCCGCGGCGGCCGCCCCCGAAACTTCGAGAGAGGACCCCCGATGAAGCGAACCCCGACCACCGCCGCCGTACTGCTGGGCGCCGCCCTGCTCTCGCTGCCTGTCGCAGCGCAGAAGTCCGAGGCCGGGCTGTGGGAATACCGCATCGCGCTGAAGTCCGGCAGCGGCCGCATGGAAGGCGCGATGGCGCAGATGCAGCAGGAAATGGCCAAGATGCCGCCCGAGCAGCGCAAGATGATGGAGCAGATGATGGCCTCGCAGGGCATGGGCATGGGCGGCGGGGCGAATGCCATGCGCCTGTGCATCAGCAAGGAGCAGGCGGCGCGCGACGAGATGCCCACCGGCGACGACAAGTGCCGCCAGACCTCGCTCACGCGCAGCGGCAATACGCTGCGCTTCGCCTTCGTCTGCGAAGGCAAGCCGCCGACCAAGGGCGAGGGCAGCTACACCTTCGAGGGCGGTCGCGCCTTCAGCGGCCAGACCGTGGTGGACACCGTGGTCGACGGCAAGCCCGAGCGCATCGAGAGCCAGATCCAGGGTCGCTGGCTGGGCGCCGACTGCGGCAGCATCCAGCCGGCGGGCGGCAAGCGATAAAGGCGCCGGCCGGTCAGGCCGGCGAAGCGCTGAAGGCGACCGGCCTTTCAGGCCGGTCGCAGGGCCGCCGCGGCGCGCGCGAGCGCCGTGATGCGGTCCCAGTCGCCGGCCGCCATCGCGTCCTCCGGCGTCAGCCACGAGCCGCCGACGACGCGCACGTTGGGCAGCGCCAGGTACTGCGGCGCGCTCTCGGCCGTGATGCCGCCGGTCGGGCAGAAGGCGATGTCGGCGAACGGTCCGGCCAGCGCCTTGAGCATCGGCAGGCCGCCGGCCGCGCTGGCGGGGAAGAACTTGAGGAACCGGTGGCCGTCGGCGGCGGCACCCATCACCTCGCTGGCGGTGGCCACGCCGGGCAGCAGCGGCAGGCCCGCTTCACGGCAGGCGGCACCGACCTCGGTCGTGTAGCCCGGGCTCACCGCGAAGGCCGCGCCGGCCGCCTGCGCGGCACGAACGTCCGCCGCGTTGCGCACGGTGCCGGCGCCCACCACCGCCTGCGGCACGGCCCGCGCGATGGCCGCGATGCAGGCCTGCGCCGCCGGCGTGCGCAGCGTCACCTCCAGCACGCGCACGCCGCCATCGACCAGCGCACGCGCCAGGGGCACCGCATCGGCCTCGCGCTGCAGCACGATGACCGGAATCACCGGGCCGAAGGCGGCCAGTTCCAGCGGGTCGTCGATCCTCGTCGTCATTTCGGGGTCCGGTTTCAGAGCCAGGTCACCGCGCCCTGCTCGGCGCCGCTGACGTTGCGGCGCATGCCGGCGAAGAGCTCGCGGCCCAGGCCATGCGCGTTCTCCTCGGCCTGCGCCGCGTCCAGCGTGGCCGGCGTGCGCGCGGCCCATTCGGCGGGGTCGAGCAGCACGTCCAGGGTGCCGGCCAGCGCATCGACGCGCACCGGGTCGCCGTCGCGCAGCCTGGCGATCGGCCCGCCGTCCAGCGCCTCGGGCACGCAGTGGATGGCCGCCGGCACCTTGCCGCTGGCGCCGCTCATGCGGCCATCGGTGAGCAGCGCGACGCGGTGACCCTTGCCCTGCAGCACCGCCAGCGGCGGTGTCAGCTTGTGCAGCTCGGGCATGCCGTTGGCGCGCGGACCCTGGAAACGCACGACGACGACCACGTCGCGGTCCAGCTCGCCGGCCCGGAAGGCGCGGTGCAGCGCCTCCTGGCCGTCGAAGACGCGCGCCGGCGCCTCCACGACGTGGCGGTCGTCGGGCACCGAGGAGGTCTTGATCACCGCGCGCCCCAGGTTGCCCTGCAGCAGCGCCATGCCGCCGGTGGGCGAGAAGGGCCATGCGGCCGGACGCAGCACGCTGCTGTCGCCGCTGTCGGCGGGCGGCGCCTGCCAGCGCAGCGCGCCGCTGCCGCCCGCCACCACCGGGGTCTGCGTCTGCCGGCGCAGCCCGGGGCCGCTGACGGTGAGCACCTCCTCGTGCAGGCAGCCGGCGTCCAGCAGCTCGCGCAGCAGCCAGGGCGGGCCGCCGGCGGCCTGGAGCTGGTTGACGTCGGCCTCGCCGTTGGGATACACGCGCGCCAGCAGCGGCACCGCCGCCGACAGCTCGGCGAAGTCGGTCCAGTCGATCAGGATGCCGGCCGCGCGCGCCACCGCCACCCAGTGGATCAGGTGGTTGGTGCTGCCGCCGGTGGCCAGCAGCGCGACCATCGCGTTGACGATCACGCGCTCGTCGACGAGACGACCGATGGGCGTCGGCCGCGGGCCGCGGGTGGCGATCTCGAGCGCCGTGCCGACCGCGGCGCGCGTGAGCTGCTCGCGCAGCGCCGCATGCGGGTGCACGAAGGCGGCACCGGGCAGGTGCAGGCCCATCGCCTCCAGCAGCATCTGGTTGCTGTTGGCGGTGCCGTAGAAGGTGCAGGTGCCGGGGCCGTGGTAGGCCGCGCTCTCGGCGGCCAGCAGTTCGTCGCGGCCGACCAGGCCCTGCGCGTGCTGCTCGCGCACCTTGGCCTTGGCGTTGTTCGCCAGGCCGCTGCTCATGGGCCCCGCCGGCACGAAGACGCAGGGCAGGTGGCCGAAGTGCAGCGCGCCGATCAGCAGCCCGGGCACGATCTTGTCGCACACGCCCAGCAGCAGCGCGGCGTCGAAGACGTCGTGGCTGAGCGCCACCGCAGTGCCCATCGCGATGGTGTCGCGCGAGAACAGGCTCAGCTCCATGCCCGGCTGGCCCTGGGTGACGCCGTCGCACATCGCCGGCACGCCGCCGGCCACCTGCACGGTGGCGCCGCGCGCGCGCGCCTCCTCGCGTATCAGCGCCGGGAAGCCCTCGTAGGGCTGGTGCGCCGAGAGCATGTCGTTGTAGGCCGTCACCACCGCCAGGTGCGGCCCGCGTTCGGCCACCACGCGCAGCTTGTCGGACGACGGCAGCGCCGCGAAGGCGTGCGCGACGTTGGCACAGCCCATGCGTTCAGCGCCGGGCGGGCGTGCCGAAAACCGCGCCAGGCGCGCCAGGTAGGCGGCCCGGGTGTCGGCGCTGCGTGCGGCGATGCGTTGAGTGACGGTGGCGACGGCGGACTTCATGGCGGGCGGGTCTGTAACCTATGGATCGATTCTCTAGTAACTTGGTTTCATCGTCAAACCCCGGCGGCCTGCCGCCGGCTGCGGGTTGGGCCGCCGCGGGCGGCTGCGCCACACTGTCGGACGGCCCCCCGGCCCCGACGGACATCCCCCCGCACCTGATGCTGCGCGACCCGGCCGAACAACTGCAGCGCCTGCGCCGGCACTGGCACGCGGTGTCGCCGGGCGAGTTCTGGGTCTTCGGCTACGCCTCGCTGATCTGGCGCCCGGAATTCGACGCCGCCGAGCACCGCGGCGCGCTGGTGCACGGCTGGCACCGCGCGCTGCGCATGCGCTCGCGCATCAACCGCGGCACGCCGCAGCAGCCGGGGCTGGTCTTCGCGCTGCTGCCCGGCGGCGCCTGTCGCGGCGTCGTGTACCGGCTGCGGCGCGAGACCGCCGAAGCGGAGCTCGACCGCCTGTGGGCACGCGAAATGCCCACCGGCGTGTACGACCCGCGCCTGCTGCCCTGCCGCACGCCGCAGGGCGTGGTGCCGGCGCTGGCCTTCACGCTGAGTCGTCGCAGCGAGGCCTGCCTGCCGCGCGTTCCCGACCAGGAACTGCTGCACGTGCTGCGCCACGCCCGCGGCCGCTACGGCACGACGCTGGAGTACCTGGTGCAGACGGCCGACGCGCTGCGCGCACGCGGCGTGCGCGACCGCGAGATCGAGCGCCAGCTCGCGCTCGCGCGCCGGCACGGGCTGCTGTAGCCGCGCCGCACGCGCTCAGCTGCCCGCCGCGGCCTGGGCGCCGGACGCGGCCACCGCCTCGCGCGCGCGCTGCAGTTCGCCGGGCGTGTCGATGTCCAGCAGCACGCCGGGGTCGTCCACCTCCACGCCGAAGGCCGGGTAGCGGGCCACCACGCGGCGCGCACCGTCGTCGCCCGACAGCAGCACCAGCTCCGAATACAGCTCGGCCGCGAAGGCCACCGGGTGGCCGCGCCGGCCGCGGTGCTGCGCATAGGCCACCGGGTGCTGCTCCAGCGCCGCGGCCACGGCCAGCAGCGTGCCCGGGCGCACCAGCGGCATGTCGCCGGGCAGCACCAGCCAGCCCGGCGCGCCGGAACGTTCGGCCACGCCGGCGGCGATGGAATGCCCCATGCCGCGCTCGGCCTCGGCCGGTGTGAGCACGACAATGTCGCGGCGCGCCATCTGCGCCGCGACCAGCGGCGCCAGCGCCTCGCTGGTGACGACGACCACCGGCAGCTGGCTCTGGATGGCGTTGCGCAGCGTGGTGCCGAGCACGGTGCTGCCCTCGAAGGGCTGCTCGAGCTTGTGCTGCGGCCCGCCGAAGCGCCGGCCGAAGCCGGCGGCGGGCACCACGATCGTGGGCCGGAAACGCATCGCGAATGCGGCGCCGGTGTCCCTGCCCTGCGCCGTCCTCCTTGCCGTCCAAGAATGGGGGCCACCCCCCGGCAGGGCCAGTGGGGCGTTCACTTACGTCGTTCCACCTAGGGGATGGACCGGTCGCGGCCCTTGCATTTCGTTACCTGCGCCGGACCGTGGCGAGACCAAGCCCGCCGGGCGGCGATACTGGCGGGCATGGAGATCGCCGCCCTGCGCAAGAGCTACGAACGCGACGAGCTGGTCGAGCAGGCCAGCGCCGCCGACCCGCTGCAGCAGTTCCGCACCTGGTTCGAGCAGGCGCTGAAGGCCGAGCTGCCGGAGCCCAATGCGATGACGCTGGCCACCGTGGGGGCCGACGGCCGGCCGTCCACGCGCGTGGTGCTGATCAAGGGCTACGACGAGCGCGGCCTCGTCTGGTACACCAACTACGCCAGCCGCAAGGGCCGCGAACTCGCCGCCCACCCGTTCGCGGCGCTGCAGTTCCACTGGGTCGAGCTCGAGCGCGTGGTGCGCATCGAGGGCCGCGTCGAGAAGGTCGCCGAGGCGGAGTCCGACGCCTACTACGCGAGCCGGCCGCTGGATTCGCGGCTGGGTGCCTGGGCCTCGCCGCAGAGCGAGGTCATCGCCTCGCGCGCCACGCTGGTGGCCGCCGCGGCCAAGGCCGCCGCGCTGCACGGCCTGCACCCGCCGCGCCCGCCGCACTGGGGCGGCTACCGGCTGGTGCCGGACCGCTGGGAGTTCTGGCAGGGCCGCAGGAGCCGGCTGCACGACCGGCTGCGCTACCGGCCCGACGGCGCTACCTGGGTGCGCGAGCGGCTGGCGCCGTAGCGCTTCAGCGCGCCGCCGGCGCGGCAGCGCGCTCGGCGGCCATGCGGTCGATGTCGGCCAGGAAGCGCTCGAATTCGATCGGCTTGGTCCAGTAGCCGTCGAAGCCGGCGTCCAGCGCCGCCTGCACATGGTCGGGCATCGCATCGGCCGACAGCGCGACGATGCGGCACTTCGCCATCGCCGGCTCCCGGCGCAGCCGGCGCATGACCTCGCGGCCGTCGATGTCCGGCAGCTGCAGGTCCAGCAGCAGCAGGTCCGGCGGGTCGGCCAGCGCGGCGCGGATGCCGCCTTCGCCGTCGACCGCGGTGCGCAGCAGCACGGCCGGGCGCAGCGCCAGCAGCTCGCGCACGAGCATCAGGTTGACCGGGTTGTCCTCCACGCACAGCACGTGCAGTCCGCCGGGCACCGCGGCCACGGGCAGCGTCAGCGCCAGCCAGGTCGCGCCGTCCGCGCCCGCCAGCGCGGCCAGGTCGCCACCTAGCAGCTGCAGCCGCCGCCGCGCCAGCGTGCGGTGGATGTAGCGCACCGGCATCCAGTCGA
>CAZUPH010000030.1:0-23241 GCA_964621995.1 uncultured Rubrivivax sp.
TCAGCCGCTGGCCGATGCTGGCCAGGTCGATGGCCTGGCCGCCGGCCATGCCGGCATGCCCGGCGGCGCGCGCCAGCAGCGCGACCAGCCGCGCCTGCAGCGCCGGCGCCACGCCGCCGTCCGGCGTCAGCACCTCGAAGGCCAGGGCCTGCATCGCGTCGCCGGCCAGCATGGCCTGGGCCTGGCCGTAGCGCACGTGCACGGTGGGCTTGCCGCGGCGCAGCACGTCGTTGTCCATGCACGGCATGTCGTCGTGCACCAGCGAGTAGGCGTGGATGAGCTCCACCGCCACCGCCGCGCGCAGTGCCGCAGCGTGGTCGCCCGCCACCGCCGCGCAGGCGGCCAGCACGAGCAGCGGGCGCAGCCGCTTGCCGCCGTCGAGCACACCGTAGCGCATGGCCTCGCCCAGGCCGGCCGGCGCTTCGGCCGGCACCCAGGCGTCCAGCGCCCGTTCGACGGCCGCCAGCTCGCCGCGCGCCCAGTCGTCGAAGTCCGGCGGCGGCGCCTCGCGCACGCGCGGGCTCGCCACGCTCACGCCGGCATCCATGGCTTGAGCTGGCCGTCCTCGAGCACCTTCACCTGCTCCTCGACGGCCTGCAGCCGGGCCCGGCACCAGGCCAGCAGTTCGGCGCCACGGCGGTAGCCGTCCAGCAGCTGGTCCAGCGGCAGCTGGCCGGCCTCCATCTGCTCGACCAGTCGGTCGAGCTCGGCCAGGGCCTGTTCGTAGCTGGCGGGTTCCTTCGGAGCGGCTGCGCTTCGGGCCATTTCGGGAGATGAAAACGGAAGGGGGATTCTAGACAATGCCCGCAGCGCCGCCAGCACCGCCACGGCGCCGCGTCGCGGCAGCGTTTCGACTGCCGGCGCGATGGAGCCTTGCCGCGGGTCGGGATACCGGGGGGCGTGGGTAGAATCTCGCCCCTCGTCCGGAGCGTTCGCTCCCGGGTTCTGAGTCGCCGCCACGGCCGGCCCATCGCGGGCCGCCTCCAGGGGGTCGCCAGGCGGTACGGTTGGAAGTCCTTTTCAGCGCCTTTAGGCAAGGAGGATCCGGTCGGATCATGTCGGACCTGAGCATCAGCCTCGAATCGCTCGCGCGCAGCCGCTCGCAGCTTCCCGTCACCAGCTATTTCGATGCGGGCCTGTTCCGCAGCGAGCAGGAGCTGATCTTCCAGCATGCCCCGCGTTATCTCGGGCATGCGCTGGCGGTGCCCGAGGTCGGTGACTACCTGGCGCTGGCGCAGGAGGGCGAGGGCCGCGCGCTGGTGCACACGCCCGACGGGATCGAGCTGGTGTCCAACGTCTGCCGGCACCGCCAGGCCGTGATGCTCAAGGGGCGCGGCCAGACCGCGTCCAACATCGTCTGCCCGCTGCACCGCTGGACCTACGACCTGCACGGCCGGCTGGTCGGCGCGCCGCATTTCGACTGCGATCCGGGGCTGAACCTGCGCAACTATCCGTTGCAGAACTGGCAGGGCCTGTTGTTCGAGCACAACGGGCGCGACGTCTGCACCGACCTGAGGGGCCTGGGTGCGGCGGCCGACCTCGACTTCAGCGGCTACCAGTTCGACCGCGCCGTGCTGCACGAGTGCGACTACAACTGGAAGACCTTCATCGAGGTCTACCTGGAGGACTACCACGTCGGTCCGTTCCACCCGGGCCTGGGCCGCTTCGTCACCTGCGACGACCTGCGCTGGGAGTTCGGCCGCCACCACTCGGTGCAGACGGTGGGCGTCAACCAGTCGCTGGCGCGCGCCGGCTCGCCGGTGTACCAGCGCTGGCACCAGGCGGTGCTGAACTACACCGGCGGCCAGGCCCCGCGCCACGGCGCGATCTGGCTGACCTACTACCCGACCGTGATGGTCGAGTGGTACCCGCACGTGCTGGTCGTCTCCACGCTGTTCCCGAAGGGGCCGCAGAAGACGCTGAACCTGGTGGAGTTCTTCTACCCCGAGGAGATCGTCGCCTTCGAGCGCGAGTACGTCGAGGCCCAGCAGGCCGCCTACATGGAGACCTGCGAGGAGGACGACGAGATCGCCGAGCGCATGGACGCCGGCCGCCGCGCGCTGATGGAGCGCGGCGACGACGAGGCCGGCCCGTACCAGAGCCCGATGGAGGACGGCATGCAGCATTTCCACGAGTGGTACCGGCGCGAGATGGGGCTGGCACCTTCGCAGGACTGAGCCGGCGCGCCGACGCGGCACGACGCGGGCGACACCCGGGCTAGCATCGCCCGATGTCGCCCGCCTTCCTGATGATCGGTGCCGCGCTGCTGTTCTCGCTGATGGCGGTGGGCGTGAAGTACGCTTCGGCGGACTACCGGGCCGGCGAGATCGTGCTGTACCGCTCGCTCGTCGGCCTCGTGCTGATGGCCGGCGTGCTGCGTGCGCGGCGCATCACCTGGCGCACCGCCGTGCCGGGCATGCACCTGTGGCGCAGCCTCAGCGGCACCATCGCGCTGGTGCTGTGGTTCTACGCCATCGGCGGGCTGCCGCTGGGCACCGCGATGACGCTGAACTACATGAGCTCGGTGTGGATCGCGCTGTTCCTGATGGGCGGGGCGCTGCTGATGAACGCCACGCGCGGTCTCGACGGCCGGCTCGTGATGGCGGTGCTGGCGGGTTTCGCCGGCGTGGCGATGGTGCTGCGGCCGACCATCGAGCAGGACCAGCTCTGGCACGGGCTCGTGGGCCTGCTCAGCGGGCTGCTGGCGGCGGTGGCCTACCTGCAGGTGACGGCACTCGGCCGCATCGGCGAGCCCGGCGAGCGCACGGTCCTCTACTTCTCGCTGGCCGGGGTGGTCGCCGGGCTGGCGATCGCGCTGGTGGACGGCGGGCTGCACGCGCACACGCTGCGTGGCGCCGCGCTGCTGGTGGCCATCGGCGTGCTGGCCACGGTGGCGCAGTGGATGATGACGCTGGCCTACGCCACCGGCGCCACGCTGGGCATCGCGACGCTGAACTACCTGGGCATCGCCTTCGGCTTCGCGTTCGGCGTCTGGCTGTTCGACGATCCGGTCACGCTGCTGGCGCTGGCCGGCATGGTGCTGATCGTCGGCGCGGGTGTCGCCGCGACCTTCCTGCGCCAGCGCACCGCTCCGGCCGACGCCGGCCCCACCGAGACCTGAACCCTCCCCCGCCCACGATGACCTACCGCACGCTGATCACCGCCGAGCAACTGCGCCCGCTGCTGGACGGCCCCACGCCGCCGGTGCTGCTGGACTGCGGCTTCGACCTCGTCGACACCACGGCCGGCGAGCGCGCCTACGCCGCCGGCCACCTGCCCGGTGCGGTGTACGTGCACCTGGACCGCGACCTCTCGGGCGCCAAGACCGGCCGCAACGGCCGCCATCCGCTGCCCGGACGCGAGGCGCTGGCCGCCGCGGCCGGCCGCTGGGGCGTCGCGCCCGGCCGCCAGGTCGTCTGCTACGACAACCAGGGCAGCCCCTACGCCGCGCGTGCCTGGTGGCTGCTGCGCTGGCTGGGCCACGACGAGGTGGCCGTGCTAGACGGCGGCGTGGCGGCCTGGCGGCGTGCCGGCGGCGCGCTGGTCGCCGAGCCTGCCGCGCCGGCGCCGCAGCCGCCCTACCCGGCCGGTGCGCCGGCGATGCCGACCGTCGACGCCCAGGCGCTGCTGCAGCGCCTGACCCGCGTGCGGCTGTTCGACGCCCGCGCCGGCGAGCGCTTCCGCGGCGAGGTGGAACCGCTGGATCCGGTGGCGGGTCACATCCCGGGCGCAACGCTGCGCTTCTTCAAGGACAACCTGGCCGAAGACGGCCGCTTCAAGCCGGCGGCGCAGTTGCGCGCGGAGTTCGACGCGCTCGGCGGCGGCGACGCCGAGGTGGTGCACCAGTGCGGCTCGGGCGTCACCGCCTGCCACAACCTGCTGGCGATGCTGCACGCGGGTTACGATGCACCCGCGCTGTACCCGGGCTCGTGGAGCGAGTGGTGCAGCGACCCGGCACGGCCGGTGGCGCGCGGTTGACCGGCATCAAGCCCGGGCGGTCGCGCCGCGCCACACTGCCGCCCGACAGTCCCTGAAGGCCGGCCGCGCCGGCGCCAACCGAGGAGCCCGCATGTACAAGCGCATCCTGTTTCCCACCGACGGGTCCGAGATCACCGCCAAGGCGCTGAGCAGCGCACTCGCGCTGGCCAAGCTGTGCGGCGCGGAAGTCTTCGTGCTGGCGGTCAAGGAGCCCTTCCCCTACAGCGCGATCTCCGAGATGCAGCCGGTGCCCCCGCAGGAGTTCTACGACGCCCAGGAGCGCCTGGCCGCCTCGCGCGTGCAGGCCGCCACCGACGCCGCGAAGGCCGCCGGCGTGGCCGTCAAGGGCCACACCGTGGAGGCGCTGCACCCCTGGGAGGCGATCCTGGAGCACGCCAAGGGCCAGGGCTGCGACGCCATCGTGATGGCCTCGCACGGCCGCCGCGGCGTCAGCGCCCTGCTGCTGGGCAGCGAGACGCAGAAGGTGCTGACCCACAGTACGCTGCCGGTGCTCGTCGTGCGCTGACGGCGGCGCGCCCGGCCGGCCATCGCGCCGGGCGCGGGTTCAGTGCGCGTGCAGCAGCTGCTTGGCCAGCAGCACGACCAGCAGCCCGGCCACCAGCCAGCTCACCTGCGCCAGTGTCTCGCGCCAGGCCAGGCGCTGCTGCAGTTGCGGCAGCAGGTCGGCCACCGCCACGTACACGAAGCTGCTGCTGGCCACCACCAGCAGGTAGGGCAGCAGCGCGTCGAAGTGGCCGAGCATCAGGTAGCCGGCCACGCCGCCGGCCACCGCGGCCAGCCCCGACAGGCCGTTGAACAGCAGCGCCTTCGCACGCGTGAAGCCGGCGTTGAGCAGCACGATGTAGTCGCCCGCCTCCTGCGGGATCTCGTGCGCGGCCACCGCCAGCGTCGTGATCCAGCCCAGCATCGGGTCGGTCAGGAAGGCCGCGGCGATGATCACGCCGTCGCAGAAGTTGTGCACGCCGTCGCCCAGCAGCACGGCCAGGCCGCCGCGGCCGGCCTGCTGCGCGTCGAAGTGGTGGTGATGGTCGTGCCCGTCGCCCTCGTGGTGATGGACGTGGCGGTACAGCTCGGCCTTCTCGAGCAGCCAGAAGAACAGCAGCCCGCCGAGCAGCGTCGCGAACAGCGTCGTCGGCGTGGGGTGGTGGTGGACCTCCTCGCCGATGCGGTGCACGTGGTCGTGGCCGGCCCCGAAGGCCTCCGGCAGCATGTGCAGCAACGCCGTGCCCAGCAGCACGCCGGCCGACAGGCTGACGAGGCTCTTCACGACGCGGCCGAGCACGGCGACCGTCAGCGAGGCCGCGATGACGACCGAGAGCAGGCCACCGGCGGCGGTGGCCATGATGATGTAGGCGAGGGTCATGGAGGGTCGGGCGCCGCCTGCTGCAGTCGCCGGCCCTTCATCGTACAGAGCCTGTCAAGCGTCCCGCGGCGCCCGCCGCGGTGCCGCGCCCGCGCGCCCTTCAGGCCAGGCCGTGGGTCCTGAACCAGTCCAGGCAGCGCTTCCAGCCGTCCTCCGCCGCTTCCTTGCGGAAGCTCGGCCGGTAGTCGGCATGGAAGGCATGCGGCGCGTCGGGGTAGACCACGAACTGGCTCTTCTTCGCCGCCGCGTTGCCGGCGGCCAGCGCGGCCTTCATGCGTTCCACGGTGTCCAGCGGGATGCCGGTGTCCTGGCCGCCGTACAGGCCGAGCACCGGCGCGTGCAGCTGGCCGGCCACATCCACCGGGTGCTTCGGCGTCAGCGGCGTCGCATTGCCGACCAGGCGCCCGTACCAGGCCACGCCGGCCTTCACCGCCGGGTTGTGCGCCGCGTACAGCCAGGTGATGCGGCCGCCCCAGCAGAAGCCGGTGACGCCGACCCGGCTGGCATCGGCGCCCTGCGTGCGCGCCCAGGCGACCGTGGCGTCGAGGTCGGTCATGACCTGTGCGTCCGGCACCTTGGAGATGACCTCGGCGATCAGCTTGGCGACCTCGCCGTAGCTCGCCGCGTCGCCCTGGCGCACGAAGAGCTCGGGCGCCAGCGCGTAGTAGCCGGCGCGCGCGAAGCGCCGCGCCACGTCGGCGATGTGCTCGTGCACGCCGAAGATCTCGCTGACGACCAGCACCACCGGCAGCCCGGTGCGGCCGGCCGGCGCGGCGCGGTATACCGGCATGCGGAAGTCGCCCACCGGCACCATCACCTCGCCGACGGTCAGGCCGTCGCTGGGCGTGCTGACCACCGTCTGCGCGGCGATCGGCATCGCGGCCGCGGCGAAGCCCGCGCCCAGCGTGCCGCCGACGAAGCCGCGGCGGTTCAGCGCCGGCTGCGCCGGCACCAGGGTGTCGAACTCTTCCTTCAGCATGGCAGGTCTCCTTCGTGGTGTGCCGACGTCCCAACGGCGCGGCACATTCTAGGCAGCGCACCCGACCGCGCCCCGGGTAGCATCACATCATGGAGTCGAGGGTCAATCCGGGTGGGCTGCTGGCGGCCGTGGACATGGGGTCGAACAGCTTCCGGCTGGAGATCGGCCAGCTGCCGAACGGCCGCTACCGCCGCATCGACTATCTGAAGGAGACCGTGCGCCTGGGCGCCGGCCTGGACGCCAACGGCATGCTGACCGAGGACGCCGCGCAGCGCGGGCTGGCCTGTCTGCGCCACTTCGCGCAGCGGCTGACCGGCTTCGAGGCCGGGCAGGTGCGCGCCGTGGCCACGCAGACGCTGCGCGAGGCGCGCAACCGCAACGCCTTCCTGCTGCGCGCGCAGGAGGCGCTGGGCCACCCGATCGAGGTCATCTCCGGGCGCGAGGAGGCGCGGCTGATCTACGCCGGCGTGGCCCACCTGCAGCCCGGCGAGGACCGCCGCCTGGTCATCGACATCGGCGGGCGCTCGACCGAGCTGATCCTCGGCCAGGGCCGCACGCCTTCGGTGGCGGAGTCCTTCGGCGTCGGCTGCGTCGGGCTGTCGATGCGCTACTTCGAGGACGGGCGCCTCAGCGAGGCCGGCTTCCGCGCCGCGCAGGTGGCCGCCGGCGCCGAGCTGGAGGAAGCGCTGCAGCCCTTCGCGCCGGTGCACTGGACGACGGCGCTGGGGTCCTCGGGCACCGTCGGCGCGGTCAGCCAGCTGCTGGCCGCCAGCGGCATCACCGACGGGCGCATCACCCCGGCCGGCCTGCGCTGGTGCATCGAGCGCTGCATCGCGGCCGGGCGCACCGACCGCATCGAGATGCCGGGCCTCAAGCCCGAGCGCCGCGCCGTGCTGCCGGGCGGGCTGGCCATCCTGTACACGCTGGCCGTGCACTTCGACATCCGTGCGCTGTGGCCGGCCAAGGGCGCGCTGCGCCAGGGCGTGATCGTCGACCTGCACGAGCGGCTGCTCGCGCTGCAGCGCCAGCGCCCGCGCGACATGCGCGACGCCACCGTGGGCGAGCTGCAGCGCCGCTTCGGGGTGGACGCCGGCCAGGCCGAGCGCGTGACCTCGGTGGCCATGGCGCTGTTCGACGGTGCGATGCCCGACGCCGACACCGACATGCGGCGCGAGCTGGCCTGGGCCTGCGCGCTGCACGAGGTGGGGCTGATGGTCTCGCACCACGACCACCACCGCCACAGCGCCTACCTGCTGGCGCACGTGGACGCGCCGGGCTTCTCGCAGAGCCAGCAGCGGCGCATCGGCGACCTGGTGCTGGCGCAGCGCGGCGGCCTGCGCAAGGTGGAGCCGCAGCTGGCCAGCGAGACCTTCGCCTGGCAGGCCCTGTGCCTGCGCCTGGCGGTGATCAAGTGCCACGCCCGCGGTCCGGTGGACCCGCGGGCGCTGTCGCTGCGTGCCGCCGGCCGCGACGCGCTGCTGGGCTACTCCGCGGCCTGGAGCCAGACCCACCCGCGCACGCTGTTCCTGCTGCAGGAGGAGGCGGCGACCTGGCAGCGCAGCGGGCCGCTGCGGCTGGTGCTGCCCGGCTGAGCCTACAGCAGCTCGGGCGCCACCACCGCGTGCAGCACGACCTGCAGCGCAGACTCGCGCTCGCGCGCGCGCAGCCACCACACGCCGGCCTTGCGCACGCTCCAGGCCTGCGGCTGGCCGGACAGCAGGTAGGCCGCGGCCAGGCCCAGCGTCGGCTGGTGGCCGACGACCAGCACCGGCTCCCGCGCCTCGGGCCAGCGCACCGCGTTGAGCAGGCCGTCCACGTCGCCCGCCGGGGCCAGCGCCGGCACGGTCTTGAACTTGCGGTCCAGCGCCGCCGCCGTCTGCTGCGCGCGCCGGGCCGGGCTGGCCAGCACGCGCGTGCTGGCGGGCAGCTGGCGGTTGAGCCAGGCCGCGACGCGCTGCGCCTGGCGCTCGCCCTTGGGCGTGAGCGCGCGGTCGAGGTCGTCCTGCACCTCGCGCATCTCGAAGGCTTCGGCGTGGCGCCAGAGGATGAGGTCCATGGCCGGGACGCGGCGCGCTCAGGACGTGAAGCGCGCCATCAGCGCCTGCTGCGCGCTGACGCCTTCGGTGGCCACGCGCCGGTAGCGGCCGTCGCCGTCGAGTTCCCAGGCGTCGCGGCGGTCGTGCAGGTAGGGCACCAGGCCCTCGTCGATGACGCGCTGGCGCAGCGCGGGGTCGCGCACCGGCCAGGCGATCTCGATGCGCCGGAACATGTTGCGGCTCATCCAGTCGGCGCTGCTCAGGTACAGCACCTCGTCGTCCTCGCCCTCGCCCCAGCGGAAATAGAAGATGCGCGTGTGCTCCAGGAAACGCCCGACGATGGAGCGCACGCGGATGTTGTCGGTGAGCCCGGGGCGCTGCGGCGGCAGCATGCAGGCGCCGCGCACCACGAGGTCGATGCGTGCGCCGGCCTGGCCGGCATCCACCAGGGCCTGGATCAGCGCCGGGTCGGTCAGCGCGTTGAGCTTGGCCACGATGCGCGCCGGCTGCCCGGCGCGTGCCGCATCGGCCACCTGCGCGAGGTGGCGCACCATGCGCCGGTGCATCACGAAGGGCGCGGTGACCAGGTGCCGCGGGCTGTGCAGCCGTGCCTGGCTGGCCAGCTGCTGGAAGACGGCGTCGGCGTCGGCGGTGAGGCCGGGATCGGCGGTCAGGTAGCCCATGTCGGTGTACAGCCGCGCGGTGCGCGGGTTGTAGTTGCCGGTGGACAGGTGCGCGTAGCGGCGCAGCCGGGCCTGCGCCGCCAGGCCCTTGCCCTGCGTGCCCTCGCGGCGCGTCACCAGCAGCAGCTTGGCGTGGGTCTTCAGCCCGACGATGCCGTACACGACCTGCGCGCCGACGGCCTCCAGCCGCTCGGCCCAGTTGATGTTGGCCTCCTCGTCGAAGCGCGCCTTGAGCTCGACCACCGCCAGCACCTCCTTGCCGCGGCGCGCCGCCTCGATCAGCAGGTCCATCAGGACGCTCTGCGTGCCGGTGCGGTAGATCGTCTGCTTGATCGCCAGCACGTCCGGGTCCAGCACCGCCTCGCGCAGGAACTGCACCACCGGGTCGAAGCTCTCGAAGGGGTGGTGCAGCAGCACGTCGCCCTCGCGCAGCCGCGCCAGGATCGAGCGGCTGCGCGGCAGGCGGCCCATCGGCCACTGCGGTTCCCAGAGCGGGAAGCGCAGGTGGTCGGCGTCGGCCTGGTCGATGAGCTGGTTCAGCCGCACCAGGTTGACCGGACCGTTGACCTTGTACAGCGCGCTCTCGGGCAGCCCGAACTGCTGCAGCAGCAGCCCGGCGAGGTCCGGCGGGCAGGTGCTGACGACCTCCAGCCGGATCGCCTGGCCGAAGTGCCGCGTCGTCAGCCCGGTGCGCAGCGCCTGGCGCAGGTTCTTGACGTCGTCGTTCTCGACGTCGAGATCCGAGTCGCGGGTGACGCGGAACTGCGAGAACCACTCCACCGTGCGGCCGGGGAAGAGCTCGCCCAGGTGGGCGCGGATCACGCTGGTCAGCAGCACGAAGCCCTGCTGCCCGGGCGTCAGCTCCGCCGGCAGCCGGATCACGCGCGGCAGCACCCGGGGCACCTTGACGATGGCGATCTGGTTCTCGCGCCCGAAGGCGTCGCGCCCGCCCAGGCGGGCGATGAAGTTCAGCGACTTGTTGGCGACCTGCGGGAAGGGGTGGCTGGGGTCCAGGCTCACCGGCACCAGCAGCGGCCGCACCTGGGCCTCGAAGAAGTGCTGCACCCACTCGCGCTGCGCCTCGTTGCGGTCGGCGTGGTTGAGGATCACCAGGCCCTCGCGCTGCAGCGCCGGCATCACGACGTCGTTGAACAGCGCGTACTGCTCGTCGATGAGCTCGTGCGCGGCCTGCGCCACCGCCGAGAGGTCGGCGCGCGTGACGCCCGATCCGGGCTGCCGCGTGGCCTCGATGATGTCGGCCACGCGCACCTCGAAGAATTCGTCGAGGTTGGAGCTGACGATGGTCACGTAGCGCAGTCGCTCCAGCAGCGGCACGTCCTCGCGCCGCGCCTGCGCCAGCACGCGCCGGTTGAACTGCAGGATGGAACGCTCGCGGTTGAGCAGCGGCAGCGGTGCGGCACTCGCCACCGCCATCGCGCCGGCCTCTGGCAAGGCGGCACTTTCGTTGTCGGTCATGCCGGGAGTTTATGAATTCCCGGCGACAGCCGCGTGACAGGCCCGCCGGCGGCTACTTGAGCGTGCTGGCCAGGAAGGCGCGCAGCCGCTCGCTGCGCGGCCGCGAGAGCACCTCGTCGGGCGGCCCCTGCTCCTCCAGCCGGCCCTGGTGCAGGAACATCACGTGGCGGCTGACCTCGCGCGCGAAGCCCATCTCGTGGGTGACCACGATCATCGTGCGGCCTTCCTCGGCCACCGAGCGCATCACGCGCAGCACCTCGCCGACGAGTTCCGGGTCCAGCGCCGAGGTCGGCTCGTCGAAGAGCATCACGCGGGGCTCCATCGCCAGCGCGCGCGCGATCGCCACGCGCTGCTGCTCGCCGCCGGACAGGTGCGCCGGGTAGGCGTCCTTGCGGTGGTACACGCCCACGCGCTGCAGGTAGCGCTCGGCGCGCTCGACGGCCTCGGCGCGCGGCAGGCCCAGCACCTGCACCGGGGCCTCGATGACGTTGTGCAGCGCCGTCATGTGCGCCCACAGGTTGAAGTGCTGGAAGACCATCGCCACGCGCGAGCGCAGCCGCTGCAGCGCGGCGGCGTCGCCCGCCTTCAGCGAGCCGTCCTTGTCCGGCACCAGCGCGAGCTCCTCGCCGTCGACGACGATGCGGCCCTGGTTGGGCTGCTCCAGCAGGTTCAGGCAGCGCAGGAAGGTGCTCTTGCCGGACCCGGAGGAGCCGATCATCGCGATCACGTCGCCCTGGCGCGCCCGCACGCTGACGCCCTTGAGCACCTCGTTGGCGCCGAAGCGCTTGTGGATGTCCTCGGCCTGCAGCAGCCAGGACATGTCGGGGGGGGGCATGGTGTCCATCAGGGGCCCAGCAGCTTGCCGCTGCGCTGCAGCGTGGTGCCGGCGATCTTGGCCAGGCGCTTGCCTGGCGTCGCCCAGCGGGTGGCCACGCGCGCATACAGCACGCCGGCGGACTGTGCGGCCAGCGGCCGGCGTTCGCCGCTGGCCGGGTCGACGATCTCGGCCACCAGGTCGCCGGCGGCGACACGCTCGCCCGGCCGCCTGTGGAAGACGACGATGCCCGCGCAGGGCGCGGTGACGGGCTCGGAGCCGGCCAGCGGGGTGGGGGTGCAGCGCGGCGGCGGCAGCGGCGCCGGCTCGCCGCCGATCACGCCGCGCCGGCGCAGGAACTCGACGATGGCGTCGGCGTCGCGCGCGGCCAGCGCGTCGTCGGTGTCGGCCTCGCCGCGCAGTTCCACCGTGACGCTGAAGCAGCCCAGCGGCAGCGGGTGCGCGGGGTAGCGCTGCTGCAGCACCAGCCAGGGCCGGCTGCAGGCCTCGTCGAAGGGCGAGTCGCCCGACTCGGTGGCCAGCAGGATGGCCTCGGCCCCCAGCAGCGCGCCCAGTTCCGCCGCCTGCGCCGCCTGCGGCGTCAGCGCATACAGGTGCATCGTGGCGTCGGCGTCGCAGTGCAGGTACAGCACGATGTCGGCGTCGACGGCCAGCGCGAGCAGCCGGTTCTTCAGGTCCTCGACCGGGTGGCGGGCGGACAGCGCCGCCGCCGCGTCGCGCAGCGCCTGGCGCGCCAGCGCGGCGTTGTCCGCCTCGTGCGCGCCCAGGCGCCCCGCCAGCGCGCGGGCCGCGGCCTCGCCCAGCTCGGGCAGGCCACGGTTGAAGTTGACGCCGTCGCGCAGGTCGAAGCGCCCCTGGTGCTGTCCCAGCAGCTGCTGCGCCAGGCCCAGCGGGTTGGCCACCGGCACGAGCACGACCTCGCCCGCCACCTGGCCCTGGCCGTCCAGCAGCTCCAGCCGGCGCCGCAGGTGCTGGGCGACCAGCATCGCCGGCACCTCGTCGGCGTGCAGCGCGGCCTGGATCGCCGCCTTGGGGCCGCGCCCCGGCCGGCCGTAGCGGTGCACCGTCAGGCTGACGCGCTGGCCCGGGGAGGCGCTGATGAGGTCGAGGGTCTCGGTGTGCATGGACGCAGTGGGTCTTGGGGTTCAGGCCGCCCGCGCCGGCACCGCCGCGGGCACGCCGGCGCCGGGCCGCTCGAGCTGCAGGTGGCGCAGGTAGCGGCGCTCCAGCAGCCTGAAGCCGCCGACCATCGTGAAGGTGAGCGCGAAGTAGATGAGCGCCGCGGTGCCGAAGGCCTCCGCCGGCAGCAGGTGGTTGGCATAGACGTCGCGCGCGACGCGGGTCACGTCCACCAGCGTCACCGTGCTGGCGATGGCGGTGGCATGCATCATGCCGACGACCTCGTTGCTGTACTGCGGCAGCGCGCGGCGCAGCGCGCTGGGCAGCAGGATGCGGCGGTACAGCGTCCAGCCGGCCAGGCCGTAGGCGCGCGCCGCCTCGACCTCGCCCGCGGGCGTGGCCTTGAGTGCGCCGGCGAAGATCTCGGTGGTGTAGGCGGTGGTGTTGATCGAGAAGGCCAGCCAGGCGCAGAACCAGGCCTCGCGCAGCAGGGGCCAGGCCGCGCTCTCGCGCACCGCCGGAAACTGCGCCAGCCCGTAGTAGACGAGGAACAGCTGCACCAGCAGCGGCGTGCCGCGGACCACGTAGGTGTAGAGCCAGACCGGCCGCGACAGCCAGGCACGCGCGGACACGCGCGCGATGGCCAGCGGCACGCTGAGCACGAAGCCGGTGCCCACGCTGATGACCAGCAGCGTCAGGCACACGCGCAGCCCGTCGGCGAAGTCCGGCAGGCTGCCGACGACGACCTCCCAGTCCACCAGCGGCCCCATCAGAAGGACACCTGCTTCACACCCAGGCTGAAGCGCCGCTCCAGCCGCGACAGCAGCAGGATCGACACCGTGGTCACGCCCAGGTAGAGCAGCCCGACGAGGGCGTAGAAGGTGAAGGGCTCGCGGGTCGCCGCCGAGGCCATGTTGGCGCGGTGCAGCATGTCGTCCAGCCCGATCAGCGACACCAGCGCGGTGGCCTTGACCATCACCAGCCAGTTGTTCGAGAAACCGGGGATCGCGTGGCGCACCATCTGCGGCAGCAGGATGCGGCGCAGCACCTGCCCGCGCGCCATGCCGAAGGCCTGCGCGGCCTCGATCTGGCCACGCGGCACGGCCAGGATGGCGCCGCGGAAGGTCTCGGTCAGGTAGGCACCGAAGACGAAGCCGATGGTCAGCACGCCGGCGGCGAAGGGCGGCACGTCGATGTAGCCCCAGCCCATGCGGTCGGCGAGGTCGTTGAGCAGGATCTGCCCGCCGTAGAAGATCAGCAGCATCAGCACCAGCTCGGGCAGGCCTCGGATCAGCGTCGTGTAGACCTCGGCCGTCCAGCGCGCGGCGCGCGACTTCGACAGCTTGGCCACCGCGCCGGCCAGCCCGAAGACGCAGGCGGTGGCCAGCGAGCACGCGGCGATCGCCAGCGTGACCAGCAGGCCGCCGAGGATGGCGTTCAGGTAGCCGTGGAACATCGTGCGCGCCGCGTCGCTGCGCTGCTCAGCTGCCGCCGGAGACGTCGAAGTCGAAATACTGGTCGGCCAGCCGCTTGTAGGTGCCGTCGGCCTTGATCGCCTTGAGCGCCGCGTTGACCTTCTCGCGCAGCGCGTCGTCGCCCTTGCGGAAGGCGATGCCGACGCCGCCGCCGCCACCGTCCAGCCGCACCGTCGGGCCGACCTGCTCGAAGCCCTGGCCCTCGGGCCGCTTGAGGAAGGCCTCGGCCGAGACGACCGAGGAGCCGAAGCCGATGTCGCCGCGGCCGGCCGCCAGCTCGAGGTACACGTCGGTCTCCTTGTTGACGAGCAGCACCTCGCTGGCCTTGTACAGCTCGGCCACGTGCTTGGCGCGCGGGCTGTTGCGCAGCACGATGATGCGCTTGCCCTTCAGCGAGGCCGCGCTGTGGTCCTTGAAGGCGCCGGCCCTGGCGACCCAGCGCGAGGGCACGTCGTAGTACGGGTCGCTGAAGTCGGCGGCCTTGCGGCGCTCCTCGGTGATCGTCATGCTGGCGACGATCATGTCGAACTTGCGGGCGCGCAGCGCCGGCATCATGCCGTCCCACTCCTGCTGCACCAGCGTGCACTCGGCGCCCATGCGCTGGCACACCGCCAGCGCGATGTCGATGTCGAAGCCGCTGAGCTTGCCGTCCGGCCCCAGGCGCGAGAACGGCGGATAGTTGCCCTCCACGCCGACCCGCACCTTCTTCCAGTCCGGGGCCTGTGCGGCCGCGGGCAGCGCGGTCGCGAGGACGGCCGAGGCCGCGGCGGCGAGCGCGGCGAGGGCAAGGCGGCGGGTGGACTTCATGGCGGCGGCTCCAGGCGGTTCGGGGACCAGGCAGGGGCGGCGCCGGCCGATCCGGCACCGAAGGCCCGGTTTGTACCCGCCGCGACCGACCGCGCGGGAGAGGGTCGGGCCGCGGAGGTCGGAGATCGGCAAGTCGATGTCGCCTGGATGTCGGTCCGGCGCCGCCGCGGCGGCCGGCGGGGCGGTCAGAGTGCCAGCAGGTGCGTGCGGTAGTGGATCAGCTCGTCGATCGACTCGTGGATGTCGGCCAGCGCGGTGTGCGCCTGCGCCTTCCTGAAGCCCTCCAGCGCCGCCGGCTTCCAGCGCCGCGCCAGCTCCTTCAGCGTGCTGACGTCCAGGTTGCGGTAGTGGAAGTAGGCCTCCAGCCGCGGCATCGTGCGCGCCAGGAAGCGCCGGTCCTGGCAGATGCTGTTGCCGCACATCGGGCTCTTGCCGCGGGGCACGTGGCGCTCCAGGAAGGCGATGACCTGCGCCTCGGCCGCCGCCTCGTCCACGGTCGACGCCCGCACCCGATCAGTCAGACCGCTCTTGCCGTGCGTGCCCTTGTTCCAGGCGTCCATGCCGTCGAGCACCGCATCGCTCTGGTGGATGGCCAGCACCGGGCCCTCGACGCGCACCGCCAGCAGAGGGTCGGTGACGACGACGGCGACCTCGATGATGCGGTCGGTGTCGGGCGCGAGGCCGGTCATCTCGAGGTCGATCCAGATCAGGTTGTGCTCGCTGGCGGCAAGCGGGGCGGCTGGCGACGAATCGGTCATGGGGCAATGCCGGGGAAGGAAACCGCGATTCTCGCCCAGCCCTACACTGCCGCCCCATGCCTGCGTTCGCCGCCCTGAGCCCCGACCTCGTCACCTACGCCTTCGCCACCGCGGTGCTGCTGTCGCTGGCCGTGCGCTACTGGCTGGCCACGCGCCAGATGCGCCACGTGGCCGCCCACCGCGAGCAGGTGCCCACGGTCTTCGCCGGGCGCATCACGCCCGAGGCGCACCGCAAGGCGGCGGACTACACGCTGGCCAACGGCCGCTTCGGCCTGCTGTCCGCCGCCTTCGGCGCCGCCGTGCTGCTGGGCTGGACGCTGCTGGGCGGGCTGGACGCGCTGAACGGACTGCTGCGCGACGCGGTGCAGCCGCGCCATGGCGACATGGCCTACCAGCTGGCGCTGCTGGCCGCCTTCATGGCCATCGGCGGCCTGCTGGAGGCGCCGCTGTCCTGGTGGAGCACCTTCCGCATCGAGCAGCGCTTCGGCTTCAACCGCATGACGCTGCGCCTGTGGCTGCTTGACGGTGCCAAGGGCACGGCGCTGGCCGCGCTGATCGGCCTGCCGCTGGCGGCGCTGGTGCTGTGGATCATGGCCGTCTCCGGCGGCTGGTGGTGGCTGTGGGCCTGGGCGGCCTGGGTGGGCTTCAACCTGCTGCTGCTGGTGATCTACCCGACGCTGATCGCGCCCTTGTTCAACAAGTTCGAGCCGCTCGCCGACGAGCCGCTGAAGGCGCGCGTGCAGGCGCTGATGCAGCGCTGCGGCTTCGCCGCACGCGGGCTGTTCGTGATGGACGGCAGCCGGCGCTCGGCGCACGCCAATGCCTATTTCACCGGGCTCGGCGCGGCCAAGCGCGTGGTCTTCTACGACACGCTGCTCGAGCGGCTGAGCCCGGCCGAGGTGGAGGCGGTGCTCGCGCACGAGCTCGGCCACTTCAAGCGCCGGCATGTCGCCAAGCGCATCGTCGGCGTCTTCGCGGCCAGCCTCGTCGCGCTGGCGCTGCTGGGCGGGCTGGCCGGCGCCAGCGGCTTCTACGCGGGCCTGGGCGTGGCACCCAACCTGGGCGCGCCCAACGACGCGCTGGCGCTGATCCTGTTCATGCTGGCGCTGCCGCCCTTCGGCTTCTTCCTGGCGCCGCTGTTTGCGCAGTTCTCGCGCCGCCACGAGTTCGAGGCCGACGCCTTCGCCTGCGCGCAGGCCGACGGTGGCGCGCTGGCCAGCGCGCTGCTCAAGCTGCACGAGGACAACGCGGCCACGCTGACGCCGGACCCGGTGTATGCGTGCTTCTACTACTCGCACCCGCCGGCCGCGGAGCGCCTGGCGGCGCTGCCGCGCCCGGCGACCTGATCCACGCTCCTGCCCCCCCTGCCCCGCCATGACCGACCTTGCCCAGCAGCGCTGCCGGCCCCTGGAGGGCCAGCCCCCGATGCCCGCCGACGAGATCCAGCGCCACCTGGCGGCCGCGCCCGGCTGGGCGCTGGTGGACGGCGCGATCCAGAAGCGCTACGACTTCGCCGACTACCACCGCACCATGGCCTTCGTCAACGCGCTGGCCTGGGTGGCGCACCAGGAGGACCACCACCCGGACCTGCTGGTGTCCTACAACCGCTGCACGGTGCGCTACAACACGCACTCCGTGGGCGGCATCTCGGTCAACGACTTCATCTGCGCCGCGAAGCTGGACGCGCTGCTGCGCTGACGCGCCGGCCATGCGCTCCGCGCCCTCGCCCGCCGCCGCGTCCGACGGCACGCTGGACCTGGGGCTGGTCGTCGCAGCGCATGGCCGGCACGTGATCGTCGAGACGCCCGAGGGGCGGCGCGTGCTGTGCCACCCGCGCGGCAAGAAGAGTGAACTCGTCGTCGGCGACCGCGTGCGCTGGCAGCCGGCGGGCGACGGCGGCGTGATCGAGCACCTGGAGCCGCGTCGCAACCTGCTGTTCCGCCAGGACGAGTGGCGAAGCAAGAGCTTCGCGGCCAACCTGGACCAGGTGCTGGTGCTGGTGGCCGGCGAGCCGATGTTCAGCGAGTCGCAGCTGGCGCGCGCGCTGATCGCGGCGCAGGACGCCGGCATCGCCGCGCTGGTCGGCCTCAACAAGACCGACCTGCCGGCCGCCGCCGCGGCGCGCGAGCGCCTGGCGCCCTACCGCGCGATGGGCGTGCCGGTGCTGGAGCTGGCGCTGAAGGCCGCGCCCGAGGCCGCGCGCGCGACGCTCGCGCCGCGGCTGGGCGGTCGCACGACGCTGGTGCTGGGCCCCAGCGGCATGGGCAAGAGCACGCTGATCAACCTGCTGGTGCCGCAGGCCGCGGCGCAGGTCGGCGAGATCTCGCAGGCGCTCAACGCCGGACGCCACACGACGACGACGACGACCTGGTACTGGCTGGACGAGGCACGCAGCGGCGCGCTGCTCGACTCGCCCGGCTTCCAGGAGTTCGGCCTGCGCCAGATCGCGCCCGAGCGGCTGGCCACGCTGATGCCCGACTTCGCCGCCGCGCTGGGCGGCTGCCGCTTCCACAACTGCAGCCACCGCCACGAACCGGGCTGCGGCGTGCGCGCAGCCGTGGAACGCGGCGAGATCGGCGCCGCGCGCGTGCGCATCTACGAGCAGCTCTACGACGAGCTGGCGGCGCCGCAGCGCTGGTGATCAGCCGACCACGTTGGCCAGCGTCAGCAGCGCCAGCAACAGCATCCACAGCACCACCGAGCGCCAGACCAGGCCGACGACGCTCGTCAGGTGCGCCGTCTGCGGCGCCAGCCCGGCGGTGGAGCCCTGGGCCTCGGCGAGACCGGCGTCGGCGCCGGCGCTGAAGGTCTTGGAGCGGTCCGGCGTGACGCCCGGCGCCGCGGCGCCGCCGAGCTGCACGCCGACGGCGCCTGCCGCGGCGGCGAGGATGATGCCCTCGTTGGGGTGCTGCCACAGGCCGGCGTCGCGGCGCCAGCTGCCGACCGCCTCCTCGAAGTTGCCGACCACCGCGAAGCCGAAGGCGGTCAGCCGCGCCGGCACGTGGTCCAGCAGCGCGAACAGGCGGCGCGACAGCGCGCGCAGCTCGTCGTTGGCCGGCGCGTCCAGCGTGCGCTGGCGGTAGGCCCAGTAGCGGCTGGCGAATTCGGCCATGCGGTAGAGCACCGCGCCGGTCGGCCCCAGGCCGAGCGCCGAGAAGACGACGAAGCAGAAGAAGACGCCGAAGACATGGCGGTGCGCGGCCAGCAGCGCGTGCTCGATGACGTGGCGCAGCACCTCGGTGCGCGGCAGCTCGCTGGCGTCCAGGTGGCGCCACTCGGCCAGCAGGCGACGGGCCTCGTTCTCGTCGCCTCGGTCCAGCGCGTCGCGGATGTCGGTGAAGTAGTGGCTGAACTGCCGGAAGCCCAGCGTCAGGTACAGCAGCGCCACGTCGAAGGCCATCGCCAGCAGCACGCTGTGGCGCACGATCGCCAGGTGCAGCGCCATCACCAGCAGCGTCGGCGCCAGCACCGCCACGCCCCAGACGACCCAGGTGTGGTGGCGCTCGCCGGCGTCGAAGTTGCGGCCGGTCCACGCGACCCAGCTCTTGAGCGTCTCGTGGACCCAGTTGTCGCGCGGCAGCGGCTTGAGCTGCTCGATCAGCAGGGCCAGCAGGACGGCGAAGAAACTCATCGCCGCGGATGATAGAGGCACGGCCCGCGCGCGCCGCCGCGCCGGCCAGCGGCGCGTCAGTCGCCGAGGTAGCGGTACAGGTTGCGCAGCATCGCCGCGGTGGCGCCCCAGATGAAGACCTCCTCGGCCTCGCCGCTGCCTTCGCGGCGCCAGGGCATGGACAGGAACTGCCGCTGCCCGCCGTCCCAGGTGAAGACATGGCGCCGGTGATGCGCCGGGTTCATCAGGAAGGCGAGCGGCACCTCGTAGGCGGCGGCGACCTCGTGGCGGTCCAGCGCCAGCTGCGAGAGCTCCAGCGGCGCGCGCACGAGCGCCACCACCGGCGTGACGACAAAGCGCGTGATCGTCGTGTAGGCCGGCAGCGCGCCGATGACCTCGACCTGCCGGCGCGGCAGGCCGACTTCCTCCTCGGCCTCGCGCAGCGCGGTGGCCGGCGCCCCGTCGTCGTGCGGCTCGCTGCGGCCGCCCGGGAAGCTGATCTGCCCGGCATGGTCGCGCAGGTGCTCGGTGCGCCGCGTCAGCAGCACGTGCAGCCCGTCGCCGCGCTCGACCAGCGGCACCAGCACCGCGGCCGGCGCGGGCGCGCGGTCCGGCAGCACGCGGCCGTCGCCCGGCAGCTCCGGCTGCCAGCCCGGCCGCGGCCGCGCGAAGCGTTCGCGCAGCGCCGGCACGGTCAGCCGCTCGCCGGGCAGCGGCGGCAGGTGCGCGTCGGTGCCGGCGACCGGGATCTCGCGGGGGTTCAGGATGCGGGGCAGCGACATGGCAGGGAGTGTGCGGCGGAAACGACGAAGCCGTCCCGAGGACGGCTTCTTTGGCGTACGCCGATGGGTGGCTTCGCGACGCGAGTGGCTCGCGCCGCGGGTCCGGGCTTCGCTCAGGCCGGCTTCTGGCTACGCCGTGCGCTGCACCGGCGCTGCGCGCCGGGCCCGGCTGACGCCGGGCGCCTGACCTTCGGTCAGGCCAGCTTCTCCTTGATGCGGGCGGACTTGCCGCTGCGCTGGCGCAGGAAGTACAGCTTGGCGCGGCGCACGTCGCCGCGGCGCTTGACCTCGATGCCGGCGAGCAACGGGCTGTACAACTGGAAGGTGCGCTCCACGCCTTCGCCACTGGAGATCTTGCGCACGATGAAGCTGCTGTTGAGGCCGCGGTTGCGCTTGGCGATGACGACGCCTTCGTAGGCCTGCACGCGCTTGCGCGTGCCTTCGACGACGTTGACGCTGACGATCACCGTGTCGCCGGGGGCGAAGTCGGGGATCTTGCGGTTCAGGCGAGCAATCTCTTCCTGCTCGAGGGTGGCGATGAGGTCCAAGGTCTACTCCGCTCGATCGTGCGGTGGGCCGGTTGTGGAGGATGTGTGCGCCGCAGCCCGTGGTTGCGCCGCGCCCAGCAGAGGATCGAAAAGCCTTTGATTATAGCCCGAGCGCGGCCAGGAAGCGCAGGTCCGCGGCGTCCAGCCGCCCGGCGGCGCGTGCCGCGGCGATCAGGTCCGGCCGCCGCCGCGCGGTGAGCGCCAGCGCCTGCTCGCGCCGCCAGCGGGCCACCTCGGCGTGGTGGCCCGACAGCAGCACCGCGGGCACCGGCTGCTCGGTGCCGTCCACGACCAGGCGCTCGGGCCGGCTGTACTGCGGGCCTTCGAGCAGGCCGTCGCAGAAGCTGTCCTGCTGGTGCGAGGGCGCCGTCAGGACGCCCTCCTGCAGCCGCGCCACGGCGTCCAGCAGCACCAGCGCCGGCAGTTCGCCGCCGCTGAGCACGAAGTCGCCCAGGCTGATCTCGTGCGTGACCCGCGCATCGATCACGCGCTGGTCCACGCCCTCGTAGCGTCCGCACAGCAGCACCGCGCCCGCGCCCGCGGCGAAACGCTGCACCAGCGCCTGGTCCAGCCGCTGCCCGGTCGGCGTGAAGTGCACGACGGCCGGCGTGGCGCCGTCCCGGTCGGCGGCGATGGCGTCCAGTGCGCGCAGCAGCGGTTCGGCCAGCATCACCATGCCGGGGCCGCCGCCGTAGGGGCGGTCGTCGACACGCCGGTAGGCACCCTCGGCGAAGTCGCGCAGCGGCCACAGCCGCACGTCCACCAGCCGCTGCCCGAAGGCGCGCCGCGTCACGCCGGCCGCCAGGTGCGGCGCGAACAGCTCGGGAAACAGCGTCAGGACGTCGAAGCGCATGGCCGGGCAGCGGCGCGACGGCCCATCAGTCCGCCGGGTCCCAGTCGACGACGATGCGCCGGCCGGCGAGGTCCACGCTGTCCACGTAGGCATCGACGAACGGCACCAGCCGTTCCGGTGCGCCCGCCTCGGCCGGCTGGATGCGCAGCACGCAATGCGGCCCGGTCTCGATCAGGCCGACGACCTGGCCGAGCGCCGCCTGCCCGCGGTTGATCACCGCCAGGCCGATCAGGTCGACCCAGTAGAACTCGTTGGCGTCGGGTGTGGGAAAGCTGGCGCGCGAGACCAGCACGCGCGCGCCGGCCAGGGCCTGCGCGGCGTCGCGGTCATCCAGGTCCTGCGCGGTGGCGACGACGAATTCGCCCTGCTCGCGCGCCTGCACGATGCGCAGCAGCCGCGGCCACACCGGCGCCGGGGCGGCGGGAGACCGTGCGGCCGGCAGCGGGCCTGCGGGCCGCGGCAGTTCCGGCGCGTCGACGTACCAGCGCTTGGTGGAGAACAGCGCCTGCGGATCGGCCGAGTAGGGCTTGATGCGCAGGCCCCCCTTCACGCCCCAGGCACCGACCACGCGGCCCACCTCGACGGCGTCGCCGGGCAGCGTGGCGGGGGGGTCGGTCGGCACGGTCTGCGGCATGGTGCGCGCGCCCGCGGCCTGGCCGGGCGCGGCCGGCAGCGGGGCGCCGTGCGTGCGGCCGCTCAGGCCGCCGTCTTGGCCTGTTCGACCAGGCGGGCGACGGTGGGCGAGAGCTGCGCGCCGACGCCGGCCCAGTGCGCGATGCGGTCCAGCGACACGCGCAGCGGCTGCTCGCCGCCGGCGGCCATCGGGTTGTAGAAGCCGACGCGCTCGATGAAGCGGCCGTCGCGGCGGGCGCGGCCCTCGGCGACGACGATGTTGTAGAACGGGCGCTTCTTGGCGCCGCCGCGGGCCAGTCGGATCACGACCATGGGATGATGTCCTCGAGATTCGGGCCGATCGCCGCGCCACGGGAGACACACCGGGTGGGCCATCGAGGTTGGCCGCCTGCGCCTGGACGCCGATCGTTGCGTGATCGGCACCGCGCGCGGGCAGCCCCTGCTGTCTTCCGCCGCCGTAGATACGCCCGCGGGCTGTTCACCCAGGGGCCGGCGCCGAAAACCGCGCATTATATGATCTCCCGCGCCGCATGAGCTACCGATCGAAGACCATCGCCGCCTGGCTCGCCCTGCTGGGCGGCTCGCTGGGCCTGCACCGCCTGTACCTCCACGGCCCCGGCGACCGCCTGGCCTGGGCGCACTGGCTGCCCACCGCGGCCGGGCTGCTGGGGGTGGCGCGCATGCTGTCGCTGGGCCAGGACGACCGCGTCGCCTGGGTGCTGATCCCGCTGCTCGGGCTGATGATCTCGCAGGCCATGCTGACGGCGATCGTCTATGCGCTGACGCCCGACGAGGCCTGGGATGCCCGCCGCAACCCCGGCCTGCCCGCCCGGGCCACCGGCTGGGGGCCGGTGCTGGCGGCCATCGCGGCGCTGATGGTCGGCGGCGCCGTGCTGGTCGGCACCATCGCCTTCTCGGGGCAGAAGTTCTTCGAGTGGCAGCTGGAGCCGCGCGCCAGCGCCGGGGCGACGTTCAAGCCGTTCAGTCGAGCTTCGTGATGCGCTGGTCGCCGGCCTGCAGCCGCCAGGGCTGCAGCGGCCCCAGCAGCGGGTGCACCCAGTCCGGTGCCAGTTCGGCCAGCGGTTCCAGCACGAAGGCGCGCAGGTGCAGGCGCGGGTGCGGCACCGTGCAGCCGGGCTCGTCGATCACGCGCTGGCCGTGGAACAGCAGGTCCAGGTCCAGCGTGCGCGGGGCGTTGCGGTAGGGCCGGCGACGGCCGTGGCGGCGCTCGATCTCCTGCATCGCGGCCAGCAGAGGCTGCGGCGCCAAGGTGCTGCGCAGCTCG
>CAZUPH010000030.1:23251-26459 GCA_964621995.1 uncultured Rubrivivax sp.
CCCAGCACCACGCGGGAAATGTGGGTCGAACAGCGCAGCTCGGCCACGGCGTTGACGTAGTCGGGCCCGCTGGACTCGATGGGCGCCGTGCGCCACAGCGACGACTGCGCCACCAGCCGCGTGCCCGGCAGCTTGCCGAGCTGGTGCATCGCGCGCGCCAGCGCGGCGCGCGGGTGGCCGAGGTTGGCGCCCAGGCCCACGAAGATGCGTTCGCCGTCGCCCGGCGGTGGTGCGGGGGCTCGTTCGGTCTCGTGCATTGCCATCCCTCACTGCAGTCGGGCCGCCTGGGGTCTGACGCCCCCGGTCGGCCGGTCGGTCCGATCAGTCCTGCTCGCCGCCGGCCGCGTCGCCCGCGGTCGCCGCCGCGCCGGCCGCCGGCCGCCGGCGGCGCCGCCGGCGCTTGCGCGGGGCGTCCGCCGCGGCGCCGCCTGCCGCATCTTCCGGCGCGGCTGCCGCCGGGGCGTGGGCCGCGCCGGGCTCCGAGATGGCGGGGGCCGTGGCCGCGCCCGGCCCGGGCACCCGGCGCACGCGCGGCGCGCTGCTTGCGCGCAGCTCGGCCAGCAGCGCCTCGCGCTCGTCTTCGTTGCCGAGGTGGAAGTCCTCCCACCAGTCGGCGAGTTCGCTTGCCAGCTCGCCCGCGTCGGCACGCAGGCGCAGGAAGTCGTAACCGGCGCGGAAGCGCGGCTGCGCGATCAGCGAATTCGCCGAGCTCGGCGTGCGGCGCTCGAAGCGCGGCTGCATGGCCCAGATCTCGCGCATGTCCGCGCCCAGCTTGCCGCGCCCGGAGATGTCGCCCACGCGCGCGTCGAACACCGCGTCCACCGCCTGCTGCAGCGCCGGGAACGGGGGCTCGCCGCCGGCGCGCAGCGCGGCCCAGCGCTCCTGCACGTCGTGCCACAGCAGGCAGGCGAGCAGGAAGCTGGGCGCCACCGCGCGGCCCTCGGCGACGCGGCGGTCGGTGTCCTCCAGCGCCAGGCGCACGAAGGTCTCGCGCCGGGGGTTCGGCGTGGCCGGCGCCAGCGCGGCGTCCAGCACCGGGAAGATGCTCAGCCGGCCGCCGACCAGCCCGTGGCGGCGCAGCTGCTCGACGCTGGCCACCGCGTGCCCGGTCTGCAGCAGCTTGACCATCTCGTCGAACAGGCGCGAGGCCGGCACGTTGGCCAGCAGCGGCACCATGGCGGCGATCGGCCGCTCGGTCGCCGGCTCGATGCCGAAGCCCAGCTTGGCCGCGAAGCGCACCACGCGCAGGATGCGCACCGGGTCCTCGCGGTAGCGCGTGGACGGGTCGCCGATCATGCGCAGCACGCGCGCCCGCGCATCGGCCAGCCCGCCGTGGTAGTCCACCACCGTCTGCGTCGTCGGGTCGTGGTACATCGCGTTGATCGTGAAGTCGCGCCGCGCGGCGTCCTCCACCTGCGGGCCCCAGACGTTGTCGCGCAGCACGCGGCCGCTGGCGTCCACGACATGCTGCTTGCCCTCGATCGCCTGGCGGCTCGTCTTCTCGTTGCCGGGCACCTGCTCGGCGGCGGCGTTGTCCAGGTAGGCGCGGAAGGTGGAGACCTCGATGGTCTCGTGCTCGCGGCCGCGCCCGAAGACCACGTGCACCAGCCGGAAACGGCGACCGATGATGAAGGCGCGCCGGAACAGCGCCTTGACCTGCTCGGGCGTGGCGTCGGTCGCGACGTCGAAGTCCTTCGGCCGCAGGCCGACCAGCAGGTCGCGCACCGCGCCGCCGACGATGTAGGCCTCGTAGCCGGCCTCCTTGAGCGTGCGCACGACGCGCACCGCGTTGGCGTCCAGCAGCGCGGGGTCGATGCGGTGGTCCTCGGCCGGCACCTCGACACGCTGGCCGAGCGGGATCACCGGCACCTCGGGCTGCGCCGGGCTGGCCGCGGCGGCGGCCGGCCCCTTGCCGAGCAGACGGTCGATGAACTTCCTGATCATGTGAAGAGCCTGATGACGGGCCAGCCGCGCTGCCGCGCGTGGCCTTCCAGCGCGGCGCCGGGGTTCGTGGCCACCGGGTGGCTGACGCGCTCGAGCAGCGGCAGGTCGTTGGTGGAGTCGCTGTAGAAGGTGCTGTGGCCGAAACCGTCCAGTGCCAGGCCGTCGCCGGCCAGCCACTGCTGCACGCGCGTGATCTTGCCCTCGCGGAAGGCAGGCACGCCGGCGATGCGGCCGGTGACGCGCCCGGCGGCGTCGCGCTCCAGCTCGGTGGCGATCAGCGTGTCGATGCCGAACAGCGCCGCGATCGGCCGCGTCACGACCTCGTTGGTCGCGGTGACGATGGCCAGCCGGTCGCCGGCGTCGCGGTGGCGCCGCACGAGCTCGAGCGCGGTCCCGTGCAGCATCGGGCGCACGATCTCGTCGACGAAACGCGCCAGCATCTCGGCCAGCTCGCCGGGCGGGCGCTCGCGCCACGGCGCCGTGGCGAAGTCCACGTAGGCGGCCATGTCCAGCCGGCCGTGCAGGTAGTCGTCGTAGAAGCGGTCGTTGGCCTGCCGGAAGGATGCGCCGTCGGCCCAGCCGAGCTCCACGAGGAACTCGCCGAAGGCGTGGTCCGAGTCGCGCGGGATCAGCGTGCCGTCGAGATCGAACAGCGCCAGGCCCGGGGACGATGCCGCCGCGCCGCTCATGCCGCGCTCGCCTGCGTAAGCGGCGCCGGCGCCGCCGCCTCGAAGGCGCCGGACGCGCCCTCCTCGGCCAGCATCTGGCGCAGCAGCGGCACCGTGATGCGGCGGTGACGCGCCAGCCCGTAGGCGTCCAGCCGGTCCAGCAGCGCCATCAGCGAGCCGAGGTCGCGCGCGAAGCGCGTCATCAGGTGGTCCATGACCTCGTCGGGCAGGAAGATGCCGCGCTGGTCGGCCTCGCGGCGCAGCGCCGCGCGCACCTCGGCGTCGGACAGCGGCTGCAGGCCGAAGACCGGGCCCCAGGCGAGCCGCGTGCGCAGGTCGTCGCGCACGGCCAAGTCCACCGGCGGCAGCCGGCCGGCCGCCGCCACCTGCACGCCCAGGGTCGCGGCCTCGACGAACAGCGTGAAGGCCGCGTGCTGCGCCGCCGGCGACAGGGCCTCGCAGCGGTCGATGACGACCACGCTCCAGCCCGGCGCCAGCTCCCAGGGCAGCGGATCGGCAGCGTCGAACCAGCCGACGACCAGACCGCCGGCCTGCGCGCGGCCGGCCAGCGCGCGCAGCAGGTGCGTCTTGCCGCT
>CAZUPH010000031.1:0-26171 GCA_964621995.1 uncultured Rubrivivax sp.
CCCGGCCGGCGCCGGCCGAGACGCGGCCGATGCCGATGCCGGTGCCCGGCGGCACGAGCTGGGCGGCGTACGTCGAGCGCTGCGCGGCGATCAAGGGCGTGGTGGCCTGCTGCGTCTTCGACACCCATTCGCAGCAGGTCATGGCCTCGGTCGGCAGCTCGCCCTCGGCCGAGCGGCTGGCGCATCACGGCGCGGCCATGCTGGCGGCCATGGGCGAGGCCACGCGCGGCCTGGGCATGGGCCCCACCCGCACCGAAGCGGCCGTCAGCACCACCAGCCACCACCTGGTGCTTCGCCCGGTGCCCGGCCACCCCGGTGTCGCGGTGCACCTGGTGCTGCAGGCCGCCACCGGCAACCTGACGCTGGCGCGCATGCAGCTCGAGCGCATCGGGGCGCCGGGCTGAGCTGGCACGCTGGCCGGCGGCAGACGACAGCGGGCCCCTCGGGGCCCGCTGTGCTTCCTGGGCGGCCGGGGCCGCGTCAGAAGCTGTAGCCGAAGCCGATGGACAGCTGCGGGATCGCCCGCACCTTGCCCACGCCGTCTCGCAGTTCGGCGAGTTCCCGGTCGATGTTGGCCTGGATGTCGGGTTCGGCCGCGAGCTGGCCGCGCGGCGTGGCCGTCAGCCTGGCGCGGCCGATCGCGGCGCCGATGTCCGCCGAGAAGCGCCACCCCGAGCCCAGGTGGTGGCCCCAGCCGATGCCGACATAGGGCGTGGTGCGCGGAAAGCGCAGCTGCACGTTCAGCCCGTCGTCGGCGGTGGTGTTGTAGGTGCGGTCCCCGATGGTGATCGAACCCCCGGCGCCGCTGGCGTCCAGCACCACGCGATAGTCGTTGAACGCCACGCCGCCGGTCAACCGGAAGCTGCCGCCGAACGGGAACCAGTCCGCCAGCAGCGCGGCGCGGTGCAGCCGGTAGCGGCCGTCGTAGTCGATGCCGCTTTCCCGCGTGGACCTGCTGCGCTTGCCCAGCGAGTACAGGTCGGCGCGCAGCGTGAAGCGTTCGTTCAGCGGGTGGGCGTAGCCGATGCCCAGGCCGGGCAGTCCGATGCCGGTATAGACCTCGCCGGCCTGTGCCGGCAGGGCCGCGAGGAGAGCCGCGACCAGACTGCAGGCGGCGGCAGCGCGGGGAGCGGGTTGGGCGGTCATGGAACCCTCCTGGGACGCTGGACCTGTGGGTGTGCGAACGGTGCCGCGACCACAGGCCCGCGGCACACCCGCAGCTTCCCGCCAGCGCCGCGACGGCTCATGCATCGCATGGTGGAGCGGCAGCCCGCTCCGTCCGCCGTCCTGACGACGGCGTGCGAGCGTGCCGCCGCTGCGCCGCGCTCAGTGCACCACGCGCTCGAAGACGAACTCGCCGCCCTCGACGTCCACCGGGATCACGTCCTTGGGGCCGAAGCGGCCCTGCAGGATCAGCTTGCTGACCGGGTTCTCGATGCGCTGCTGGATCGCGCGCTTGAGCGGCCGCGCGCCGAAGACCGGGTCGAAGCCGACCTTGGCCAGTTCCTGCAGCGCCGCGGGCGACACGTCGAGCTTCATCTCCAGCTTCTCCAGCCGCTGCTCCAGGTGGCGCAGCTGGATGCGCGCGATGTTCTCGATGTGCGCGATGTCCAGCGCGTGGAAGACCACCGTCTCGTCGATGCGGTTGAGGAACTCGGGCCGGAAGTGGCTCTTGACCTCGGCCCACACCGCGTCGCGGATGTCGGCGCCGGGCTGGCCGGCCATCTGCATGATCAGGTGGCTGCCCAGGTTGCTGGTCATCACGATGACGGTATTCTTGAAGTCCACCGTGCGGCCCTGGCCGTCGGTGAGCCGCCCGTCGTCCAGCACCTGCAGCAGCACGTTGAACACGTCCGGGTGCGCCTTCTCGACCTCGTCGAGCAGCAGCACGGAATACGGCTTGCGGCGCACCGCCTCGGTCAGCGCCCCGCCCTCGTCGTAGCCCACGTAGCCCGGCGGCGCGCCGATCAGGCGGCTGACCGAGTGCTTCTCCATGTACTCCGACATGTCGACGCGGATCATGTGGTCGTCGCTGTCGAACAGGAAGCCCGCCAGCGCCTTGCACAGCTCGGTCTTGCCCACGCCGGTGGGGCCCAGGAACAGGAAGCTGCCCAGCGGGCGGTTGGGGTCGGACAGCCCGGCGCGCGAACGGCGGATCGCGTCGGCCACCGCGGTGATGGCCTCGTCCTGGCCGACCACGCGCTCGTGCAGCCGGGTCTCCATCTGCAGCAGCTTGTCGCGCTCGCCCTGCATCAGCTTGCTGACCGGGATGCCGGTGGCGCGCGAGACGACCTCGGCGATCTCCTCGGCGCCGACCATCGTGCGCAGCAGCTGCGGCGCGCCGCCGGCCTTGCCTACCCCCTTCTTGCCGGCTTCCTTGGCCTGCGCCGCGTGCAGCGTCTTCTCCAGCTCCGGCAGGCGGCCGTACTGCAGCTCGGCGACCTTGTTGAAGTCGCCCTTGCGCTTGAACTCCTCGATCTGGAGCTTGATGCGCTCGATCTCCTCCTTGACCTGCGCGCTGCCCTGGGCCTGGGCCTTCTCGGCCTTCCAGATCTCCTCGAGGTCGGCGTACTCGCGCTCGAGCTTGGCGATCTCGTCCTCGATCAGGCCCATGCGCTTGAGGCTGGCCTCGTCCTTCTCCTTGCGCACCGCCTCGCGTTCGATCTTCAGCTGGATCAGCCGGCGGTCCAGCCGGTCCATGGCCTCGGGCTTGGAGTCGATCTCGATCTTGATCTTGGCCGCCGCCTCGTCGATGAGGTCGATGGCCTTGTCGGGCAGGAAGCGGTCGGTGATGTAGCGCTGGCTGAGCTCGGCCGCGGCGACGATGGCCGGGTCGGTGATCTCGACGCCGTGGTGCACCTCGTACTTCTCCTGCAGCCCGCGCAGGATGGCGATCGTGGCCTCCACCGTGGGCTCGTCGACCAGCACCTTCTGGAAGCGGCGCTCCAGCGCGGCGTCCTTCTCGACGTGCTTGCGGTACTCGTCCAGCGTGGTCGCGCCGATGCAATGCAGCTCGCCGCGCGCCAGCGCGGGCTTGAGCATGTTGCCGGCGTCGATCGCGCCCTCGGCCTTGCCGGCGCCGACCATGGTGTGCAGCTCGTCGATGAACAGGATGATGCGGCCTTCGTCGTGCGCCACCTCCTTGAGCACCGCCTTCAGCCGCTCCTCGAATTCGCCGCGGTACTTGGCGCCGGCCAGCAGGCCGGCCATGTCCAGCACCAGCACGCGCTTGTCCTTCAGGCTCTCGGGCACCTCGCCATTGACGATGCGCTGCGCGAGGCCCTCGACGATGGCGGTCTTGCCCACGCCGGGCTCGCCGATCAGCACCGGGTTGTTCTTGCTGCGCCGCTGCAGCACCTGGATGGCGCGGCGGATCTCGTCGTCGCGGCCGATCACCGGGTCCAGCTTGCCCTGGCGGGCGCGCTCGGTGAGGTCCAGCGTGTATTTCTTCAGCGCCTCGCGCTGGCCCTCGGCTTCCGCCGAGTCCACCTTCTGGCCGCCGCGCACCGCGCTCACCGCGGCCTCCAGCGCCTTGCGGGTCAGGCCATGGCCGCGCACGATGCCGCCGATGTCGCTCTTGCTGTCGGCCAGCGCCAGCAGGAACATCTCGCTGGCGATGAACTGGTCGCCGCGCTTGCCGGCTTCCTTGTCGGCCGCCTGCAGCAGCGTGACCAGGTCGCGCCCCGGCTGCACCGGCTGGCCCGAGCCGCTGACCTGCGGCAGGTTGCGCACCGCCGTCTCCATCGACGTGAGCAGCGCCGCGGTGTCGGCACCGGCGCGGTCCAGCAGCGCCTTCGGGCCATCGGGCTGCTGCAGCATGGCCTGCAGCAGGTGCGCGGGTTCGATGTAGGGGTTGTCGCGCGCGACCGCGGCACTCTGGGCGTCGGCCAGGGCCTGCTGGAAGGCGGTGGTGAGCTTGTCGAAGCGCATGAAATCCTCCGGGTTGACGCCGCAGATGGGGCTGCGCCGGCTCAGTTCAACCCGGCGCCGCGCCGGCGGGCTTGACAGGCGTCAAGCCCGGCGCGGCCGCGCCGACCACGCCGGCCTCAGCGCGGCGGGTCGGGGATCATCAGCCAGCCCTCGCCGCGCCGGATGAAGCGCGCCTGGCCATGGTTGCCGCCGCCCATCAGCGCGGCCATCGACGGCGGCAGCTGCACGTTGCCGGAGATGCCGGCGGCATAGTCGCAGCGCCAGCCGGTCTCGCCCTGCGCCTTCTCGCAGCCGAGCTTGCGGAAGCCCGCCACCTTGAACTCCGGCGCCCGCACGCCCTGCCCGCCGCCGGTGGTGCCCACGCCCAGCCCGAACTGCAGGCACTGCATCGCCAGCACCGGGTCGTTCTGGAACTGCCGGTTGTTGCAGCGCTCGGCGGTGTCGCGCGCTGCCGCATTGCGCGCCTGCAGCACGGCGTTGAAGGCGTCGTACATGTCGGACTCGCTCGGCTCGCCGGTCGCGGTGGGCGCGGCCGTGGGCCGCGGGCGCCCGGTCGGCGCGGCGTCGGCGCCGCCACCGGAGGGTGCCGCGCTGCCGAGCACGCTGCGCTTGTGCAGTTCGTCGCGCTGCTCGGCGATGCGCGTGAACAGCGCGGTGCCGGCAGGGTGGCGCTCGTCGAAGGCCAGTGGCAGGTAGCGCGCCTGCAGCGCCTGCAGCTCGCCTTCGCTGCGCGCGGCGGCGATGCGCTGCGCCAGTTCGCCCGCGGCGGCCTGCAGCGCCGCGGCGCGGCGCGCCTCGAAGTGCTCGAGCAGGCCGTGCCCGGCGGCCGGGCTTGCGAGCAGCGGCTCGAGCCGCTGCCGGTAGTCGGCGTGCCACTGCGCACCGCGCTCCAGCGCGACGAGGCCGCTGCCCAGCGCATCGACGCGTGCGCGCTCGCCCGCGGCGACCTCGGCCGCCAGCGCCGCGCGGCGTTCGCGCAGGGCCGCGGGCAGCGGGGCCTCGGTGCCGGCCGCGCGCGCCTCGGCCAGCAGCTCGTCCTGCAGCCGGCCCAGCGCCTGCAGCCCGTCCAGACCGCGCGCCTGCGCCACCGCGGCCGCCACACGCGCGTCGTTGGCCGGCGCGACGGCGCGTGCGTAGGCTTCGGCGAAGGCGCGGCGCAGCCCGGCGCGACCGGCGTCGTCGAGATAGCCCTCGAGCTCGACGCGCTGCGCGGCCTGCCGGCCCAGGGCCTGCCGCGCCTCGTCGCCGGGGGCCAGCGCGGCCAGGTCCTGCAGCGTGCGCTGCACCGTCCCGCGGGCCTCGCGGATCCGGCGCACCGCCTGCACGTACTGCGCCTGGAAGCGTGGATCGAAGGCGCGGAACAGCAGCATGCCGTCGGACATGGCCTGCCCGCGCTCGTTGCGCGGCATCGCGCAGCCGCCCCGGGAGGCCTCGTGCAGCGCCCGGCCTTCCTCCACCGGCATCTCGTCGTAGCGCTTGCCGAAGGCCGGCTCGAAGCGCGCGTCCTGCAGCAGCCAGGCCTCGTAGGGCAGCTGCACGGCCGGGCTGCCGCGCTCGCCGCGCGGGCCGCCGCCGAAGCGCCGCGCCCGCGCCTCGGGCGGGATGTGCTCGGTGCCGGAGAACCAGGCGGCGACGCGCTCGCAGGCGGCCAGGCGCTCGCTGCGCACGTTCTCGCGGCGCTCGCCAGCCGCCGCCCGCTGGCCTTCGCGCCGCTCGCGCGCGGCCTCGCGCGCGCGTTGCCGCTCGAGTTCACGCGCGGCGCGCTGTACCTCGCGCGCCGCGCGCGGGTCCAGCAGGTCCGACAGACCCTGCGCGGCCGCCGGCGGCGGCGCCAGCGCCGGCAGCACGGCCGCGAGCAGCGTGCAGAGGATGGTCGCAAGGGCTCGGTCCATGTTCGATCTCCGCAGGGTCGTGACAGGCACGCGACGCACTCGCGCCGGCATGCCGCCGCTCATGGCGCGGGCTCCACCGCGGTCACCCGCGTCACCGCGCCGGCGCCGGCGTCGTCCACCAGGAACAGGTCGCCGTTCTCACGCTGCAGCAGCCCGAAGCCGCCGCGCTGCACCGCCGTCAGGTAGCGCCGCAGGAAGCCGGCCGGCGCGTTGCCCAGGCGCACGTCGCCCGGCTCGGCCTCGCCCAGCGGCCAGTTGGGCTGCAGCAGCCCGGGCAGGCGGCCGAGCTCGGTGCGCGTGCGCGCGCTGCCGTAGCGGACGATGGGCGCCTGCGACGCCGAGTCGTTGAACGCCGACTCGACGACGAGCAGCCCCCCGGCCGTCGCCGCGCCGACCACCTCGCGCTGCTCGGCGTGGTCGAAGCCGGTGGCCTGCACGTCCAGCGTCATCGCGGCCGGACGCAGCGTGGCGGCGATGTAGCCGCTGTCCAGGCGCACAGGCTGGCTGCCGTCGCTGCCCACGATGTGCAGACCGCCCTGCTGCACGCCGACACCGATCTGCACGTACACGTCCTCGCCCACGGTGACGAGGGTCGGATACGGGTCGCCGTTGCCGGACAGCGTGAGCAGCGTCGCCGGCGCGCCGCCCTGTCGAGGCACCGAGACCACCGCGGTCGGCGCGATGTTGCCGGCGACCAGCACCACGCGCGTCGGCGTCAGGAACAGGCGGCCGTCGTTCAGCGGCAGCATGTCGGTCAGCGTGCGCACGGCGAGTTCCGCGTCCACCTGCAGCAGCCGCCGGCCGGCCGCGAAGACCAGGCCGGCGGCGTCCTCAGCGACGACCGGGCCCGGGCGCACGTCGCTGGCCAGCAGCACCGACGGCCCCGCGCGGTCCAGCGGCAGCGCGCGCAGCTGCTGCTGCGCCGGCTGGAACGAGTTGCCCAGGTGGTACAGCAGGTAGCGCCGGTCGCCGCGGCCGTGCACGCCATGCGCGCGCAGCTCCAGGCCACCGTCGGTGTTCTCCAGCAGCAGCCGGGCATTGCGGAAGCCGGCGTCGGCCAGCAGCACCTGCTGGCCGCGCTGCAGCACGAAGCCCTCGATCGCGCCGCGCGCGTCGCGCAGCGCCGCCACCGGCCGTGCGGTCAGCGTCAGCGGGGCCTCGCCCGCGGCCATGTCCAGCCGCACCGCGCGCCAAGAGCGCTGGCTGTAGCAGTTGGCGACGCCCTCGGCCGGGGCCGGGAAGACGAACCACGCATGCTGCGGCGCCGTCCATTGCTGGTAGACCTGCTGGTCGCCCTCGCAGACCTCGCCGGTGCCCAGGCTGGACACCTGCTCGGCCACCGGGACGTCGCCGGCCGCCGGCTCCAGGTCGATGCGGTGCAGCCGACCGTTGCGCAGGAAGGTCCTGAAGCGTTCGCGCAGCCTCGTGGCCACCGCGGGCGTGCCGGCCACATCCGCGGCCCAGACGCTGGCATGCGGCAGCCACTCGCCCGCACCGGCGACCGTGCGCGGGGCCGACGGCGCGCGGGTATCGACGAGCAGCAGGTCGCCCAGCCGGCGGCTGCCCGGCAGGTCGTAGTACTGCACCGTGGCGTCGCGGTAGTGCCCGGACAGCGCGGCGACGCCGGCCAGCCACTGCGCACGCGCCGCCACCGGCGGCAGCACGGTCAGCCGCGCCTCGCGCGAGACCACGCTGCCCGCGGCGTTGCTCACGCGCACGCTGAAGCGCGCGCCGTCGTCGTCGGCCGCGGTGGCCGGCGTGTCGTAGCGGGCCTGCGTCGCGCCGGCGATCGGCTGCCCGTCGCGCAGCCACTGGAAGCCCAGCGGCGCGCTGCCGTCCGCGGCGGCCTCGAAACGCGCGGACTGGCCCACGGCGACCGCCGCATCCGCCGGCTGGACGCTGAACGTCGGCGCCGCGGCGGGCGGCTGGACGGGCGGTTGGACGGGCGGCGCCACCGGCGGCTGCGGATCGGCCTGCGTGCTGACGCCGCCCCCGCCGCCGCAGGCCGCCAGCATCAGCAGCCCCACGCCGGCCAGACGCCGAAGGGGGAGGCGCATGCTCGCGGCGCGGCTGCGCCGGCCGGCCGGAGGCCCCGGCGGGTGGGGTGCGGAAGGGGGCGCGGGCACATGCGGCTCCTCGGAACGACGACGCCCGACACTAGGCGCCGCTGCGTTACCTGAGGGTTACCGCGGGCGGGGTTGGGGCGGCGTCGCCGCCGGTCGTCGAGAAGGCCAGGGCCGCGACCACCGCATTGCGATGCCGGAAACTTTCGCGGAAGGACTCAGGCACCTGCGGCAGCCGCTCGGCGATCCAGGCGCCGGCCCGGGCCAGCGTGGCGCCGGCCGCGGCGGTGTCGCCGCAGCCGCGCAGCACCTGGGCGGCCGCCAGCCACAGCGCCGGACGGAACTGGCCGCTGGGCATCAGCGTCGCAGCCTCGGCCGCGACCGCCAGCGCGTCGTCGTGCGCGGCGGCGGCCTGCCCGGTCTGCAGTCGCGCCAGCGCGCGGCAGGCGCGTGCGGCGACGACATGGCCCATCAGCTCACGTGCCTGCAGTTCGGGCAGCAGCGCGTCGCAGCGCGCGGCGGACTGCGCCGCCGGGAGCCGCCGCATGCGCTCGAGCTCGATGCCGAGCCGGATGTCGGCGCGCCCGTCCGGACCCAGCAGCGCCAGTGCCTGGTCCAGCCCGGGCAGCGCCGGGTGGCCGGCAGCCTCGTCCAGCAGCGCCTCGATCGCGCGCTGGCGGGCGGCCAGGAAGGGCGGCACGCCCTCGCCGGGCGGCCGCAGCGTCTGGCGGGCGCGCGCCCACTGGCCCAGGTGCATCCAGGCCAGCGCCAGGTGCGAGCGCGTGTTGCACACCCACAGCGGGTTGGCGTCGGCCTCGAAGGCCTGCAGCGCGCGCTGCAGGTGCTCCAGCGCACGCCCGTACTGCCCCAGGTCGCGCAGCATGCCGCCCATCGTCATCTCGAAGCCGGCCGACAGCCCGCCCGGACCGTCCAGCGCGGCGCGCAGCTGCAGGCCCTGCGCAGCCGCCGCGGCCGCCGCCGCGGCGTCGCCCCAGTAGACGCGGTTGACACCCAGGTTGACGAGCGCGGTCGCGGCGGTGTGCCGGTCGCCACTGGCCAACGCCAGCGCAATGCCCTCGCGCAGCCGCGCGGCGCCGTCGCCGCGGCGATCGGCACGTTCGAGCAAGGTGCCGAGCTCGCACAGGAACTCGCCGCGGGCGCGCGGCGACAGCACCCGCTCGACCACCGGCAGCCGCTCCTGCAGCACGGCCACCGCTTCGGCCGGGCGCCCGCGGTGGGCCAGTGCGGTGGCCAGGCGGCGCGCCGCCAGGCAGGCGCCCTCCTCGTCGCCGGCGGCCTGCGCCGCGGCGATGGCCGCCGGCATCGCGGCGCACACGGCGGCGAATTCGCCGAAGACGATCTGCACCTCCGCCGCGGCGATGGCGTGCAGCCAGTCGCGCCCGTCCTCGCCCGCCAGCGGCGCCAGCTCGGCCAGCGCTGCGCGCAGCTCATCGCCGCCGCCGGCCTGGACGAGCGCGCCGATGCGGTCGGCCAGCGCGTCCACGCGCTCGCGGCGCTGCCCGGCCTGTGCGTGCGCCTGCGCGGCCGCCTGCAGCAGCCGCGCCTGCTCGCCGCGCCGCCCGGCGACGAGCGCAGCCTGCGCCGCCTCGCGGTAGCGCCGCGCGGCCTGCGCCCACTGGCCGGCCTGCTCGTGGTGCAGCGCCATGCGCACCGGCGGCACCTGCGCCGGGTCCAGCGCGTAGGCGCCGTCGCGAAGCACCTGCGCCGACTCCAGCTCGCGCCAGGCCGGCGCGAGGTCCAGTGCATGGCAATGCAGCACCGCGGCAGCCAGCGCCACCGAGAAGTCGGTCTCCGCCAGCGCCGCCACCTGCGCGAGCTGCAGCGCGCGCGGCGAGAGCCGCTGCAGCCGCCGCTCGAGCAGTTGCCCCACGTGCGGCGGCAGCGCGGGCAGTTCGGGCGGCACCGGCTCGCCGGGGCGCGGCGCGCAGGCCAGCAGCGTCTGCAGCGTGAAGAACGGGCTGCCGCCGGCCTGCCGCCACAGCAGCGGCAGCCAGCCGGGCGCGTCGACGCCAGGCAGGTCCAGCGAATGCAGCAGCTCGGCCACGCCCTCGCGGTCCAGCGGCGGCAGCGCCAGCTCGGCGGTGCCGTCGCCGGCCGGGCCGGCCAGCCAGGTGTCCAGTGCCGGCGGCCGCTCCGCGGCGCGCACCGCGAGCAGCCAGCGCGGGCCGGCGGCCTGCGGCAGCAAGGCCAGCAGTGCCTCCAGCGTGGCTGCGTCGCAGAACTGAAGGTCGTCGAGCACCGTGCCGGTGAGCCCGGCCGCCGCGGCATGGGCCGCCCAGGCCTGCAGCGCGGCCTGCACGCGCGCCGTCTGCGCCTCGCCGGCCGGCGTCTCGCCCAGTCCGGGCGCGAAGCGCGCCAGCTCCTGCACCGCCCAGCGGTCGGCCGGCTCGCCGCAGCGCTGCCGCCAGGCCTGCACGACGCGCCCGAGCACGCCGTAGGGCAGCGCGCGGTCGCCCGGCCGGACCTCGACCACCGGCACGCCGGCATGCGCTGCAAACTCGGCCAGCAAACGGCTCTTGCCGATGCCCGGCTCGCCGCTGACGAGCAGGTGACGGCCGCCACGCCAGGCCTCGACGATGGCCTGGAAGGCGGCGTCGCGCCCGACCAGCCGCGGCGGCCGCAGCAGCGCCAGCGGCGCGGGCGCCAGCGCCGGCGCATCGGCCGCCAGCACGTGACCGCGCTCGATCAGCGCCGCCAGCGCGCGCGTCTCCTCGCCCGGCTCGGCGCCGACCTCGCGCGCCAGCGCCTCGACGCAGCGGAGCCCCGCCTCCATCGCCGCGGCGCGGTCGCCGCGCAGGTAATGCAGCCGCATCAGCCGGCGGTGGGCATGTTCGGCGGCCGGGGCCTCGGTGACCAGCCGCTCGGCATAGGGCAGCGCCTGCGCCAGACGGCCCGCGGCGGCGTGCTCCTCGGCCAGGGCCGCCAGCCGCTGATGCAGTGCGTCGTGCCAACGCGCACGCGCCGCGGCGAGCCAGGCGGCGAGCTCGTCGTCCGCCTCCGGCGCCTCGATGCCCGCCAGCAGCGCGCCGCGGGCATGGCCGGCGTCGGCATGCAGGGCCTCGTCGAGGTCGCTCAGGTCGTGCCGCACCGCGTCGGCCAGGCGGATGGCGCCGTCGCCGACGATCACGTCGGTGCCGGCGGTGCGCTTGAGGCGGAAGATGCGCTGGCGCAGGCTCAGGTTGGCGTGGCGCGGGTCGCTGTCCGGCCACAGCAGCGCGGCGGCACGCGGGCGTGTCTGCGGCCCGTCCAGCGCCAGCAGCGCCAGCAGCAGCGCATCACGCACGGCCAGCGGCAGCTCGCGGCTGTCCGCAAGCACCCAGCGCGGCGTGCCCAGCAGCCGCAGCACCGGTGGCCCGCTCCCCTCGGGGGGATGTCGCGTGGGCTCTCCCATAACGCGGCAGTGTGCCGGGACCGCGTGACAAAGGGAATAACCCACCGGTAACGCGACCTGCGTCCAATGGCGGACGGCGCCGCGGGCATGGGGCCTCGGCGGACCACGCTTCCAGACAGGTACAGGGGGAACTGCCATGCACGGTCTTGCTCGTCACTTCCGGCGCCCGCACGCGCGCCCCGCCGGCGCTTGGCGCCTGCGCCCACTGGCCCTGGCCTGCGCCCTGGCCGCCGGCAGCGCGCCAGCCTGGGGCATCGACTATGTCTGGCTGGGCGGCAGCGGCAGCTGGCTCGACCCGAGCCGCTGGTCGCCAGCCGGTTCGCCCGGCGCCGGCGACGGCGCCACGCTGGGCAGCGGTACGGCCACGCTGGACATCGACCGCATGATCGACAGCCTGACGATGACGGGCGGCAGCCGCGCCGGGACCGGCACGCTGACGACCGGGGGCTTGAGCTTCTCGTCCGGCAGCCTGGCTGGCGCCGGCGTCACCATTGCGACGGGCGCGACCAGCTTCGTCGGCACCGCCAACCAGACGATCAACAGCAACCATGTGCTGCAGCTCGACGGCGGCGCCACCTGGAGCGCCGGCAACGGCAGCATCAACGCGCAGACCGGAGGCAGCCTGCGCCTGGCGGCCGGCACCACCTTCACCGACGCCGGCGCGGCCAGCGCCGGCGGCACCCGCTTCCTCGGCTTCGGCAACGGCGGCTTCCGCAACGCCGGCACCTACGAGCGCAACGGCCTGGGCACCACCAATGCCTACGCCTTCGAAAACACCGGCACCATCAACCTGAACGCCGGGACCATGAACTTCGCCAGCGCCAGCAGCTCCAGCGGCACCATCAACGTCGCCGCCGGCACGCTGCTGAACTTCGGCGGCGGCAACAGCACCGTCAGCGGCAGCATCGCCAACGCCGGCCTCGTACGCCTGAGCGGCGGCACGCTGACGATGACCGGCAGCCTGGGCGGCGACGTCCACCTGGACTTCGGCACCTTCAACAACGACAGCGTCAATGCGCTGGGCCAGTTGCAGGTGACCGGCGGCACACGCGCCGGCAGCGCCGCGCTGCAGGTCGCCTCGCTGGAGTTCAACAACGGCACCTTCAGCGGCGCGGCCACGACCACCGTCTTCGGCGCCGCCAACTTCAACGGCAGCACCAACCAGACCATCAACAGCAACCACGTGCTGCAGCTCAACGGCGACGCCACCTGGAGCGCGGGCAACGGCAACATCAACGCCACGAGCAGCGGCAGCGTCCGCCTGGCCGCCGGCACCACCTTCACCGACGCCGGCGCGGCCACGGCCGGCGGCACGCGCTTCCTCGGCTTCGGCAGCGGCGGTGTGCTCAACGCCGGCACCTACGAGCGCAACGGGCTGGGCACCACCAGTGCCTATGCCTTCGACAACACCGGCACCGTCAACCTCAACGCCGGCACGCTGAACTTCGCCAGCGCCAGCAGCTCCAGCGGCACCATCAACGTCGCCGCCGGCACGCTGCTGAACTTCGGCGGCGGCAACAGCACCGTCAGCGGCAGCATCGCCAACGCCGGCCTCGTACGCCTGAGCGGCGGCACGCTGACGATGACCGGCAGCCTGGGCGGCGACGTCCACCTGGACTTCGGCACCTTCAACAACGACAGCGTCAATGCGCTGGGCCAGTTGCAGGTGACCGGCGGCACACGCGCCGGCAGCGCCGCGCTGCAGGTCGCCTCGCTGGAGTTCAACAACGGCACCTTCAGCGGCGCGGCCACGACCACCGTCTTCGGCGCCGCCAACTTCAACGGCAGCACCAACCAGACCATCAACAGCAACCACGTGCTGCAGCTCAACGGCGACGCGAACTGGAGCGCGGGCAACGGCAACATCAATGCCACGAGCAGCGGCAGCGTCCGCGTCGCCACCGGCAGCACCTTCACCGACGCCGGCGCGGCTACGGCCGGCGATACCCGCTTCCTCGGCTTCGGCAGCGGCGGATTCCACAACGCCGGTACCTACGAACGCAACGGCCTGGGCACCACGAACGCCTATTCCTTCGCCAACTTCGGCACGACGAACGTCAATGCCGGAACGCTGGCCGTCAACAGCGGCTTCGTCAATGCGGGGCTCGTGCACGTGAAGGCCGGTGCCGTGCTGGCCGCCACGAGCAACAGCTTCGCGAATGCCGGCACGCTGGCCGGCGAAGGCACCGTGCGCACGCTGAGCAATTCGTGGGCGCTGGAGAACACGGGCGTCATCGCCCCCGGCGCACCGCAGGCCACCGGCACGCTGGCGGTGGAAGGCGACCTGCGCCTGCTGGGTACCGGAACGCTCGAGGTGCACCTGAGCTCGCTGGCCAGCTTCGACCTGCTGACGGTGAGCGACGACCTGACGATCGGCGGCACGCTGCACATCGCCAACCTCGGCTATGCACCGGTGGTCGGCGACGAATTCGTCATCGTCAGCTTCGCGCAGCGCCTGAACGACTCGGTCTTCGACACCGTCACCTGGAGCGGCTTCGGCCCCGGCGTGCAGTTCGGCGTGGTCTACAACGCCAACGACGTGACGCTGGGCGTGCTGGCGGTGCCGGAACCGGCCACCTGGGCGCTGTGGCTGGCGGGCGTGGCCGGCATCGCGGCGCTGCGGCGCCGGCGCTTCCGGGTCGAGGGCTGAAGGCTCAGCGCGCGGCAGGTGCTGGTGGCGGCAGCGCCGCCACCAGCGCCTCGCGCCGCACCTTGCCCAGCGCGGTCTTCGGCAGCGCGGCGACGCGCTCGATGCGCCGCGGCCACTTGAAGCGAGCGATGCGGCCTTCCCAGGCCGCGCGCAGCGTGGCGTCGTCGGGGCCGGCCTCGCCCGCGGGCACCAGCACCAGCACCGGCACCTCGCCCCAGCGTTCGTCGGCCACGCCGACCACGGCGCAGTCGGCCACGCCGGGCAACGCGGCGACGAGTTCCTCGATCTCCGCCGGGTGGATGTTCTCGCCGCCGGAGATGATCAGCTCCTTGCTGCGCCCGACGATGGTGTAGCCACCGTCGGCGCCCTGCTCGGCCAGGTCGCCGGTGTGGAACCAGCCCTGCTCGTCGAAGGCCGGCGGCGCGCCGCGGTGGTAGCAGCGCAGCAGGTTGGCGCCCTTCAGCAGCACCTCGCCGTCGGCCGCCAGCCGCGCCTGCACGCCGGGCGCCGGCCAGCCGGCGCGGCCGACATGGGCCAGCGCCTGCGCCGGCGTCAGCACGATGGACACCGGCCCGGTCTCGGTGCTGCCGTACACCTGCGCCACCGGCACGCCGCGCCCGTGGAAGGCCTCGATCAGCGCACGCGGCACGATCTGGCTGCCGCTGTTGACGAAGCGCAGGCTGGACAGGTCCGCCGCCGCCCAGCGCGGGTGCTCGACCAGCGCGCGCATCACCGCGGGCACGAGCAGACTGGTCGTCGGGCGCCAGGCCTCGACGTCGTCGAACCAAGCGGCGGGGTCGAAGCGTTCGTGCAGCCGCACCAAGCCGCCGGCGGCCAGCGTGGGCAGCACCTGGATCGCCAGCCCGCCGACGTGGAACAGCGGCAGCACGGCCAGGGTGCGCGTGCCGGCGTCCAGGTCCTGCGCGCCGACGGCGGCGGCCAGGTTGGCGTCCATGCCGGCGGCGGTGTGCACCGCACCCTTGGGCGCGCCGGTGGTGCCGGAGGTGTAGACCAGCATCACGTCGCCCGCGACGTGGCCGCCCTCGGCGGCGGGCACGCGCGGCTGCGGCAGCGGCACCAGCGCCTGCACCGCGGCCGCCAGCGGCGCCATGGCCTCGTCGTGCCACAGGGCCTGCAGGCCCGCATGGCGCACGAGGGCCGCCAGCTCCGGCGCCGCCAGCCGCCAGTTCAGCGGCACCCAGCGCAGTCCCAGGCGCCGGCACGCGGCCAGCAGAGCCAGCGCGCGCGGGTGGTTCAGCGCCAGCCAGCCGACGCTGTCGCCGGCGGCCAGGCCGGCGGCCTGCAGCGCCGCGGCCTCGGCGTCGGCCAGCCGCTCGACGTCGGCGGCGCGGATGTCGAAGCTCGCGACCATGCCGCCCGGCGGCTTCAGGCTTCCAGTTCCTCGTCGCGCTCGCCCGGCTCGTACAGGCATTCGCGGCCCAGGCGGTCGATGCACAGCTCGGCCGTCCACGGCAGCATCAGGCTGCCGCAGCGGCTATCGCGGTAGATGCGCTCCAGCGGCAGCGTCTTGAGCATGCTCTGCCCGCCGCAGGTGCGGATGGCCTTGGCGGCCAGGGCCTGCGCGTTCTCCATGATGGTGTAGTGCGCGGCGTAGATCCGCATGCGCGTGTCCTTGTCGGGGTCAGCGCCGGCGTCGCGGGCATTGGCCAGGAAGAGCGCGCGTGTCTGCTCCAGCGCCACGCGCATCTCGGCCACCGCGATCTGCTTCGTGGGGTACATGCGGCGCTTGACCGGCGGCATGCCCGGCACCTCGGCGCGCAGGTAGGCCACCGTGAAGTCGTAGGCCGCCTGCGCCAGGCCCATGTAGGTGGGGCTCAGCGTGGCGAACATGTGCGGGTAGCGCATCGCGGCCTGGGCATACAGGCCCTCGGGCATCAGCCGCGCGCTGCCGGGCACCCACACGTCCTTCAGCAGCAGCGTGCGGCTGACGGTGCCGCGCATGCCCAGCGGGTCCCAGTCGCCGACCACGCTGACGCCGGGGGCGTCGGCCGGCAGCGCGAGGTACAGCGAGTCCTTGATCGTGGCGCCGGGCTTGTCCACCGTGCACAGCACGCCGTAGAAGTCCGCCGCGCCGGACAGCGAGGCGAAGATCTTCTTGCCGTTGACGACATACCCTTCGACGCCGTCGCGCGTGCCCGGCGTGGCCAGCGTGCCCCAGGGCGCCTTGCCCGCGGCGGCCGCACCGCCTTCGCTGAAGGGCTGCGAGTAGACCTTGCCGTGGCGCACGACGTTGGCGAAGTGCAGCGCGCGGTTGGCCTCGTGGTCGGCGCGCTGCGCGGGCGTCATGTCCAGCGCGTCGGCGATGAAGCCGGCCCACATCGTCGAGCAGACGTGCATGTTGTAGGACAGCGCCGTGGCGCCGCAGTGGCGGCCGATCTCGGCGGCCACCATCACGTAGGTCGCGAAGTCGGCGCCCAGCCCGCCCTGCGCCTTCGGCACGCAGATCGCCAGCAGGCCGGCGCGCTTCATGTCCTCGTAGTTCTCGAACGGGAAGCGCGCGTCGCGGTCCACCTCGGCCGCGCGCGGGGCAAACTTCTCGCGGCCCAGCGTGGCGGCCACGTCGATCAGCTCGCGCTGCAGCGGCGTCAGGGTCTGCGGGTTGCCGGCGATGTGCATGGCGGCCATGGGCGGGTCCTCAATCGCGGAAGGTGGAGCGCAGGAAGTCCAGCAGCGCGGCGTCGAAGGCCGCGGGCTGCTCGACGTTGGCGATGTGCCCGGCATTCGCCAGCGTGACGAAGGCCGCGCCCGGGATGCGCGCGGCCATGCGCTGCATCACCGCGGCCGGCGCGGTGCGGTCGTGCTCGCCGGCCAGCAGCAGCGTGGGCACGGCGATGCGCGGCAGCGCCTCGCGGCGGTCGAAGGCGACGATGGCCTGCAACGCCGAGCGGTAGGTGGCCTCGGGCACGCGCGCCATCACGCCGGCGGCGAAGTCGGCGCTGCCCGGCGCGGCGCCGGGCGACACCATCGCCGGCACCAGCGCCGCCGCCACGCCGGCCATGCCCTGCCCGGCGTCCAGCGGCGCCAGCCGCTCGGCGACGAACCGCGCCTGCCAGTCGCCGCCCGGCGCGCCGAAGGCGGCACTGGTGCAGGCCAGCACCAGCGCGTGGACACCATGCGGGTCCTGCGCCACGAGTTCCTGCGCCACCATGCCGCCCATGCTGTGGCCGACGAGCACGGTGCGTGGGGCGGCCACCGCGGCCATCACGGCGCGCACACCGCAGACCATCGTGCCCAGGTCGGGTGCGCCCATCGCGGCCGACTCGCCGTAGCCCGGCAGGTCGATCGCGATGGCCCGGTACCCGCCTTCGGCCAGCGCGCGCAGCGTGCCGCCCTCGCCATCCACACCCCGCCAGATCGCCCGTCCGCCGCCAATCCCGTGCAGCAGCAGCACCGCGGTGTCGCCGCTGCCGGCGCTGTCGAAGGCCGGCGGCTTCATCCGACCAGCACCCCAAGCTCGACCACGGTCACGCCGTCCAGCGCCACCGTGCAGCCGCGCAGCGGCAGGTCGAAGTGGCCCAGCGTGTGGCGCCCGGCCACCTCGTTGGCGCCGGTGCTGTAGAGGAAGTTGCCGGCAAAGGCGCGCAGCTCGGTGCCGTTGAAGTCGGCCTTGTCGTAGGCCGTCATCGCGTCCCAGCGCGCACGGCGGTTGAGGCCCCAGCCGACGTGGCTCGCGGCATACGCCGAGCGGTCGCCCTCCAGCGCCGACCAGTCGGCATACTGGCCGCGCATCAGCTCGACGTCGAGACCCTCGCCCTCGATCGCGACGACATGGTCGTGCTCGATCCTCAGCCGCACCGGCGCGTCCAGGTAGCGCTTGAAGCACAGGTTGACGTCGCCGCGGTCCAGCACCAGGGTGCCGGCCACGCTGCCGGCGGCCGGAAACGCGAGCACGAGGCCACCCGGCCAGTGCGACCACGAGCCCGGGCGCGACGTGAAGCCCCAGACGCCGCCGATGCGTGCACCGGCCAGCGCCACGCGCAGCTCGGTCCCGGCGGCGGACGTGACCGTCATCTCGCGCGCGGCCTTCAGCCGGCGCATCGCGTCGCGCACCGGCGCCTCGTCTTCGGCGCGCGGCAGGCAGCGTTCCAGGATCTCAGGGTGCTCGTGGCTGATGTACAGCCCACGTGCGCCGCCGGCCAGGATGCGCGGCAGCTCTGGCGCATGCATCAGCCCTTCCACCGTGCAGTCGGCGATGAAGCCGCAGCCGGACAGCGCGGCGACCACCGGCTCCAGGCCGCCGATGGCGTCGGAGGCGCCGGTCGAGCGCACCGGGATGCCGGTGGACAGCGGCCGCTGCGGCATCACGACGTGGAAGACGCGCGCGCCGCGCCGCGCCAGCGCCAGCGCGGCCATCTGCGGCAGCTCGGGCCGCGTGCGGCTTTCCGACAGCACCGCGCAGACCTCGCCCGGCTGCACGCCGCACAGCGCGAAGACCTGCTCGGCCATGTCGATCCACGGCGCCTCGATGCGCATCGTCACAGCACCTCCCCCAGCAGGTGGTAGTGGCCGCCCTGGAAGACCAGCGGCGGCACGGCCGATTCGCTGCAGGCCAGCACGCGGCCGATGAAGAGGCGATGGTCGCCGGCCACCTGCTGCGAGACCTGTTCGCACTCGAAGACCGCGGCGCTGCCGGCGAGCACCGGCGCGCCATGTTCGCCCAGGGCCCACAGCCCTTCGTCGAACTTGTCCTCGCGCCGGCTCGCGAAGCGGCGCGACAGTTCCACCTGCGCCTCGGCCAGCACATTGATCGCGAACCGGCGCGCGGCGACGAAGGCGTCCAGGCTGGGGCTGGCCTCGCGCAGCGACCACAGCACCAGCGGCGGCGCCAGCGACAGGGCATTGAACGAATTGGCGGTCAGCCCGACGTAGCGGCCGTCGGCGTCCAGGCAGCTGACGATGGTGACGCCGGTCGCGAAGCGGCCCAGCGCGTTGCGCAGGTGGCGGGTGTCGAGCGCGGGCAGCGGGGCGTCCATCGGCGCGGCGGGCGGGCGGTCCATCAGGGCGGCGCGTCGCCCGCGGCGGCGGCGTTGCCCGCCACGATGCCCCAGCGCGCCAGCGCCTCGTCGTCGGCCACGCGTGCATCCACCCAGCGTGCGCCCTCGGGCGTGGTTTCCTTCTTCCAGAACGGTGCCTGGGTCTTCAGGTAGTCCATCAGGAACTCGCAGGCCTGGAAAGCCTCGCCGCGGTACGCGGAGGTGACGGCGACCAGCACGATCTGGTCGCCCGGCGCGAGCGGCCCGACGCGGTGGACGACGCGCGCGGCGCGGATGTCGAAGCGGCCGAAGGCGGCGTCGATCATCGCCTCGATCGCGCGCTCGGTCATGCCGGGGTAGTGCTCGAGCTCCAGCGCCTGCACCTCGCCGGCGCGCGCGCCGTGGCGGTCGCGCACGGTGCCGACGAAGCTGGCCACGGCGCCCACGCCCAGGTCGCCTGCGCGCAGCGCCGCGACCTCGGCCGCGAGGTCGAAGTCCTCGGCCTGGATGCGCACGCGGGGCGCGGCGGCGGTCATCGGCTCAGCCCCCGGTGACCGGCGGGAAGAAGGCCACCTCGGCGCCGTCGGAGAGCGCCGCGGTCTCGTCGCCCATGACCTGGTTCACGGCGCAGCGCACCGCACGGCCGCGCGCCAGCGCCTGAACGTGGCCGCCGCCGCGCGCCAGCAGCGCATCGCGCAGCGTGGCCACCGTCGCGCCCTCGGGCAACTCGACCGCCTCGCCGGGGCCCAGGGCCTCGCGCAACGAAGCGAAGTAGCGCACCTGCACCAGCATGGTCGGCCTCACGCGGCCAGCAGCGTGGCCAGCGGCAGGAAGCGCACGCGGTCGCCGCGCACGATGGCCTGCCCGGGCGGGTTGTCCACCAGCCCGTCGGCCCACACCGCCGAGGTCAGCACGCCACTGCTCTGGTTGGAAAACAGCGCCAACGACCCGTCCTCGGCCAGCCGCGCGCGCAGGAATTCGCGCCGGCGGTCGGGCTTGGGCCAGTCGAAGCCGGCGCTCATCGGGATCGCAGGCGGCAGCGCGGCCGCCCGGCCCTGCAGCACGCGCAGCAGCGGCGCCACCGCGACCAGCCAGGTCACGAAGGCCGACACCGGGTTGCCCGGCAGCCCGACCAGCAGCGCCGCGCTGCCGTCGGGCCGGCGCACGTGGCCGAAGGCCAGCGGCTTGCCCGGCTTGATCGCGAGCTGCCAGTTCTCCAGCGCGCCCTCGGCCTGCGCGGCGGGGCGCAGGTGGTCCTCCTCGCCGACCGAGACGCCGCCGCTGGTGACGATGAGGTCGCTGGCCAGCGCCGCCTCGCGCAGCGCGGCGCGCGTGGCCTCCAGGCTGTCGGGCACGATGCCCAGGTCGCGCACCTCGCAGCCCGCCGCCTGCGCCAGCCCGCGCAGCGTGTAGCGGTTGCTGTTGTAGATGGCGCCGGGCTTCAGCGGCTCGCCCGGCATCACCAGTTCGTCGCCGGTGGAGAAGATCGCCACGCGCGGGCGCCGCAGCACCGGCAGCACGCCCGCGCCGACCGAGGCCGCCAGGCCCAGCGCCTGCGGCGTGAGCCGCGCGCCGGCGTGCAGCACGATGGCGCCGGTGCGCACGTCCTCGCCGCGGCGACGCACCCACTGGCCATGCTGCGGCACGGTGTTGACGCGCACCGCGCCCAGTCCGGAGGCGCCGGCTGGATCCGGGATCGCCTCGCATTGCTCCTGCATCACCACCGCATCGGCGCCCGGCGGCAGCTGCGCGCCGGTGAAGATGCGCGCCGCGGTGCCGCGCGCCAGCGGCGCGCCCACCTGCCCGGCCGGAATGCGCTGCGCCACCGGCAGCACGGTGCCGGGTTCGCGCACGTCGTCGGCAAACAGCGCGTAGCCGTCCATCGAGGTGTTGTCGGCGGGCGGCACGTCCAGCATCGAGAGCACGTCGGCAGCCAGTACGCGGCCCAGCGCGTCGAAGGTGGACACCGTCTCGACGGCGGTCAGGCGGTGCGGCGTTGCGCCTTCGGCCAGGCGGGCGAGCGCTTCGTCCAGGCTCAGCAAGGGACGGGCTGGCGCATTCATCCCGCATGCTCCTCGATGTAGGCCCGCACCGAGGCCACGTCGGCTGGCAGTACCGTGCAGCGACGCGGCAGCGACTCCAGGCCGCGCAGCGCCGCCGGCACCGGCGGCCCCGGCGCGCCGGGGCCCAGTGCCTCGGCGATGGTGGCGGCAAACTTGGCCGGCAGCGCGGTCTCCAGCACGATCATCGTCTCGCCCGGGCGCTGGTGCTGGCGCGCGACCTTGACGCCGTCGGCGGTGTGCGGGTCGATCAGCTCGCCGCTGCGCTGCCAGGCCTCGCGGATCATGTCCAGCCGGTCGGCATGCGTGCTGCGGCCGGAGACGAAGCCGTAGCCGCCGACACGCGCGAACTCCGCCGCCGTCAGCACGAAGCCGCCGTCGCGCGCCAGCGCCTCGCCGAACAGGGCACGCGTGCGCGCGGCGTCGCGGCCCAGCGCGTCGAAGACGAAGCGCTCGAAGTTGCTGGCCTTGCTGTTGTCTATCGACGGGCTGGAGGTCTCGGGCGTATCGGCGCTGCCGCGCGGGCGGTAGCGCCCGGTGCGGAAGAACTCGTCGAGCACGTCGTTCTCGTTGGTCGCCAGCACCAGGCGGGCGATCGGCAGGCCCATGCTGCGCGCCACGTGGCCGGCGCAGATGTTGCCGAAATTGCCGCTGGGGACGGCGAAGCTGACCGGCTCGCCCTCTTCCTTGGTCACCGCGAAGTAGCCGGCGAAGTAGTACACCACCTGCGCCAGCAGCCGCGCCCAGTTGATGCTGTTGACGGTGCCGATGCGGTGGCGGCGCTTGAAGGCGAGGTCGTTGCCGACCGCCTTGACGATGTCCTGGCAGTCGTCGAAGACCCCCTGCACCGCCAGGTTGTGGATGTTGGCGTCGGCCAGGCTGAACATCTGCGCCTGCTGGAACGGGCTCATGCGGCCATGCGGGCTGAGCATGAAGACCTGGATGCCGCGCTTGCCGCGCATCGCGTACTCGGCCGCGCTGCCGGTGTCGCCGCTGGTCGCGCCCAGGATGTTGAGCCGCTCGCCGCGGCGCGCCAGCTCGTACTCGAACAGGCGGCCCAGCAGCTGCATCGCCATGTCCTTGAAGGCCAGCGTCGGGCCATGGGACAGGCCCTGCACCCACAGCCCGTCGGCCAGCGCGTTGAGCGGGCGCAGCGGCGTGATCGCCGCGCTGCCGAAGGTGGCAGCGTCGTAGGTCTCGGCGGTCAGCCGCTTCAGGTCCGCCGCGGGGATGTCGGCGATGAAGAGCGACAGCACCTCGAAGGCGAGCTCGGCATAGGACAGAGCGCGCCAGCGCGCCAGCGTGGCCGCATCGACCTGCGGGTAGCGCTCCGGCAGGTACAGCCCGCCGTCCGGCGCCAGGCCTTCGAGCAGGATGTTCGAAAAGCCGGGCCGCGCCGGGTCGCCGCGGGTGCTGAGATACCTCAACTCAGCTCCTCCTTGCGGATGCGCACGATGGGCGCCAGCACGGTGGGCAGCGCCTGCATCTGCGCCAGCGCTGCATTCATGCGGCCCTCCACCGTGTCGTGGCTCAGGATGATCAGGTCGGTCTGGCGTTCTCCTTCGGCACTCTCACGCTGCAGCACGGCGTCGATCGAGATGTCGTGCTCGGCCAGGATGCCGGTGATGCGCGCCAGCACGCCGGCCTGGTCGGCCACGCGCAGGCGCAGGTAGAAGCTGGTCACGACCTCGGCGATGTCCAGCATGCGCGTGGCGGCCAGCGCCCCAGGCTGGAAGGCCAGGTGCGGCACGCGGTGGTCGGGGTCGGCGGTGTGCAGCCGGGTCACGTCCACGAGGTCCGCGACGACGGCGCTGGCCGTCGGCTCGGCGCCCGCGCCGCGGCCGTAGTACAGCGTGGTGCCGACCGCGTCGCCGTGCACGACGACGGCATTCATCGCGCCCTCCACGTTGGCGATCAGCCGCTCGCGCGGCACCAGCGTGGGATGCACGCGCAGCTCGATGCCGCCGCCGGGCAGGTCGTCGCGCCGCTTCGTGATGCCCAGCAGCTTGATGCGGTAGCCCAGCTGCTCGGCATAGCGGATGTCGGCCGCCTGCAGCGCGGTGATGCCCTCGACATGCGCGCGCTCGAACTGCATCGGCACGCCGAAGGCGATGGCGCTCATGATGGTCGCCTTGTGCGCGGCGTCGATGCCCTCGATGTCGAACGTGGGGTCGGCCTCGGCGTAGCCCAGTGCCTGCGCCTGCGCCAGCACGGCGCCGAAGTCCAGGCCCTTGGCGCGCATCTCCGAGAGGATGAAGTTAGTGGTGCCGTTGATGATGCCGGCGATCCACTCGATGCGGTTGGCGCTCAGGCCCTCGCGCAGCGCCTTGATGATGGGCACGCCGCCGGCCACGGCCGCCTCGAAGGCGACCATCACGCCGCGCGCGCTGGCCGCCGCGAAGACCTCGGTGCCGTGCACCGCCAGCAGCGCCTTGTTGGCGGTGACGACATGCTTGCCGTGACGGATGGCCTCGAGCACCAGCTCGCGCGCCAGCGTGGTGCCGCCGATCGTCTCGACGACGATGTCGATCGCCGGGTCGCGCACGATCTCGAAGGGGTCGGCGAGCACGCGCGCCGCGTCGCCGATCTCCTCGCGCGCCGCAGCCGTATTGCGCCGCGCCACGGCGGCGATCTCGATGCCGCGCCCGGCGCGGCGGCGGATCTCCTCCTGGTTGCGCCGCAGCACGCGCCAGGTGCCGCCGCCCACGGTGCCGAAGCCGAGCAGCCCGACCTGCAGGGGTTTCATCGTCGTCATCTCGGTGGCGTCAGCTCGCGTAGCGCTTGCGGTAGTGGTTCAGGAAGCGCTCGATGCGGCCTATCGCCTCGGTGAGGTCGTCCACGCTGGGCAGGAAGACGAGCCGGAAGTGGTCGTGCGCGATCCAGTTGAAGCCGGTGCCCTGCACGATGAGCACCTTCTCCTCGGCCAGCAGCTCGTAGGCGAACTGCTGGTCGTCTTCGATCGGGTAGAGCTGCGGATCCAGGCGCGGAAACATGTACAGCGCCGCCTTCGGCTTGACGACGCTCACACCCGGGATGGCGGTCAGCATCTCGTAGGCCAGGTCGCGCTGCTTGCACAGGCGGCCGCCGGGCGCGACGAGGTCCTTGATGCTCTGGTAGCCGCCCAGCGCGGTCTGGATCGCCAGCTGGCCCGGCGTGTTGCTGCACAGGCGCAGGCTGGCCAGCATGTTCAGGCCCTCGATGTAGTCGCGGGCATGGCGCTTCTCGCCGCTGACCACCATCCAGCCGGCGCGGTAGCCGCAGCTGCGGTAGTTCTTGCTCAGGCCGTTGAAGCTGACGAACAGCACGTCGTCGGCCAGGCTGGCCATCGCGGTGTGCGTGGCGCCGTCGTACAGCGTCTTGTCGTAGATCTCGTCGGCGAACACCACCAGCTGGTGCTGGCGGGCGAGCTCGATGATCTCCAGCAGCACGCTGTCGGGGTACAGCGCGCCGGTGGGGTTGTTGGGGTTGCAGACGATGATGCCCCGCGTGCGCGGCGTGATACGGCGCCGGATGTCCTCCACGTCGGGCAGCCAGCCGGCCTGCTCGTCGCAGACATAGTGCACCGGACGGCCGCCCGAGAGGCCGACGACGGCGGTGTACAGCGGGAAGTCCGGCGTGGGCACCAGGATCTCGTCGCCGTCGTTGACGAGCGCGCTGATCGCCATCTGGATCAGCTCGGAGGCGCCGTTGCCCAGGTAGACGTCGTCCACGGTGACGCCGCGGATGCCCTTCTCCTGCGTGTAGTGCACGACGGCGCGGCGCGGCGCGAACAGGCCCTTGCTGTCGGTGTAGCCGGCGGCGTGCGGCAGGTTGCGGATCATGTCCTGCACGATCTCGTCCGGCGGCTCGAGCCCGAAGGCGGCGACGTTGCCGATGTTGAGCTTGATGATGCGCTGGCCCTCGTCCTCCATCTGGCGCGCCTTGTCCAGCACGGGCCCGCGGATGTCGTAGGCCACGTTGGCGAGCTTGGCGGACTTGGTGACCGCGCGGATGTCGGGCTTCAAGAGCACCTCCGGGTAGGGAACTTAGAATTATCCACGCATGAAGTTCCAGCCCGACCTGCAGCCCGGCGTCAACACGCTCTCGCGCCATGAACCGGGGCGGGTATGGGTCGGCACGACGCCGCACGCCGGCAGCGTGCTGGTGCCCTGGAAGGGCGAGGTGCTGCCCTGGGCGGTCGAGCGCTTCGAGGCGCTGACCCCGGAACACTTCGAGCGCGCCGCGGCACTGGCGCCCGAGCTCGTCATCTTCGGCAGCGGTGCGCGGCTGCGCTTCCCGCCGCCGGCGCTGATGCGCGCGCTGATCGAGCGCCGCATCGGCTACGAGACCATGGACACCGCGGCCGCCTGCCGCACCTACAACGTGCTGGCCAGCGAAGGCCGCAGCGTGCTGGCCGCGCTGCTGCTCGAGCCGCCGGGGCCCGGCGGGGCGTGACTTCCGACACTTTATAATTGCGCGTTGAGCCGGCTTCGGCTGCAGTCCGAGAACCCTCCATGACGCCTGTCATCAACAAGACCCTTCCGGAATTCGAAGCCCTGGCCACCAACGGCGTGAAGTTCACGCCGCAGTCGCACCTGGGTCATGCCGTGGTGCTGTATTTCTATCCCAAGGACAACACGCCCGGCTGCACCACCGAGGCGATGCAGTTCCGCGACCAGCACAAGGACTTCCTCAAGGCCGGCGCGGTGGTCTTCGGCGTCTCGCGCGACAACATGGCCAGCCACGAGAAGTTCAAGGCCAACCTGGGCCTGCCCTTCGAGCTGATCGCCGACACCGAGGAGAAGCTCTGCCACATGTTCGGCGTGGTCAAGAACAAGATCATGTACGGCAAGAAGGTCAAGGGCATCGAGCGCAGCACCTTCCTGATCGACGCCGAGGGCGTGATGCGCGCCGAATGGCGCGGCATCAAGGTCGCCGGGCATGTCGACGAGGTCCTGAAGGCCGTCAAGGCACTGAAGAAGGCCGCCTGAGCCCTGCCCGCCACCGCCGCCGATTGAGCCCGACCGCCGCCCGCTCCCGCCACCGGCGCCGCCGCGTCCGGCCGGCGCCGGCACCCCCTCCCCCGCGAAGCCGCACAGCCCGCTGTGCGGCTTTTTGCTTTCTCAGCCCCCGAACCGCCCATGCCCCTGCCCAAGCCGCCGTCCAAGAAGGGTGACCTGCTGCAAAGCGC
>CAZUPH010000032.1:0-25861 GCA_964621995.1 uncultured Rubrivivax sp.
GCCGCCGGGGCAGCGGCGGCGGCGTCCTGCGCCGGGCCGCTGCCGGCCGCGGCGGACGCCCGCGCGCCGGCGGCTGAGGCTGCCGGCGGCACCGGACGGCGGGGGGAACGGCTGTACAACGGGGCCTTGTTCATGGGCGCAGCGGCAGTTCGAACCTCACCGTATCACGTTGCAGGCAGGCCTGCATCGGTGGGGTGCCGAACCTGGGCCATGATCCGGTCATGTGGATCGATTCGCATTGCCACCTGGATGCGCCGGAATTCGACGCCGACCGCCCCGCGGTGGTGCAGCGCGCGCGGGCGGCGGGCGTGCACCGGCTGGTGCTGCCGGCGGTGGCGGCGGCGCACTTCGAGCGGGTGCAGGCGATGGCGCACGCGTGCGACGCGGTCTACGCGCTGGGCATCCACCCCCTGTACGTGGACCGGGCCGACGACGCCGACCTGGACCGCCTGCAGCAGGCGCTGCAGGACGGGCGCGACGACCCGCGGCTGGTGGCGGTGGGCGAGATCGGGCTGGATCACTTCGTGCCGGGGCTGGACCGCGACCGCCAGCAGCGCTTCTACCTGGCGCAGCTGAAGCTGGCGCGGGCGGCCGGGCTGCCGGTGATCCTGCACGTGCGGCGCTCGGCCGACGCGCTGCTGGCCGGGCTGCGCCGCGTGGCGGTGGCCGGGGGCATCGCGCACGCCTTCAACGGCAGCGCGCAGCAGGCGGCGATGTTTACCGCGCTGGGCCTGCGCCTGGGCTTCGGCGGCGCGATGAGCTTCGAGCGTGCGCTGCGCATCCGCGCGCTGGCCGCCAGCCTGCCGCAGACGGCGCTGGTGCTGGAGACAGATGCGCCGGACATCCCGCCGGTCTGGCTCTACCGCGACGCGGCGCTGCGCCGCGACGGCGGCACGACCCAGGCGCGCAACGAGCCGGCGGAGCTGCCGCGCATCGCCGCCGCGCTGGCCGCACTGCGCGGCTGGACGCTGGCGGACACGGCGGCGCTGACCACGGCCAATGCACGCGCCGCACTGCCCCGGCTGGCGGCTCTCGACGCGCAGGAGGCCGCGGCAGCGGCCGGCGGGCCGGTCGCATGAGGCTGCTGCAGGGCCTGCCGCCGGTCATCGCGCGCGGTACCCGGCTGCTGGTGCTGGGCAGCTTTCCCGGCGTGGCCTCGCTGGCGGCCGGCCGGTACTACGCCCACCCGCGCAACCAGTTCTGGCCGCTCGTGGGCGCGCTGTGGGGGGTGGACCTGCCGGCGATGACCTATCCGGCCCGGCTGGCCGAGCTGCGCCGGCGCGGCCTGGGCCTGTGGGACGTCTATGCCCGCTGCCGGCGCGAGGGCAGCCTGGACAGCGCCATCGAGGACGCCGAGTACAACGACCTCGCCGGCCTGCGCCGGCGCGCGCCGGCGCTGCGCGCCATCGCCCACAACGGCGGCGAGTCGGCGCGCGCGATGCGCTTCACGCGTGCGCTCGGCCTGCCGGTGCTGCGCCTGCCCTCCACCAGCCCGGCCAATGCGAGCTGGTCCTTCGAACGCAAGCTCGCCGCGTGGCGCGCGGCCTTCGACGCCGCGGGGATCTGAGCGATGCCGCGCCTGCCGCAGCCATTGCCCCCGGTCACCGTCTCCGAGCACGACGGCGTGCGCTACCTGCACCTGGGCTCGGTCTGGGTGCAGGGCGCGATGCGCGTGCGCAAGCCCCAGCAGGTGGAGCTGGACTACGTGCAGCGCATGCTGGCCGCGCTGCTGTGGCTGGACCCGGACACGCTGGCCGGCGCGCAGGCCGTGCAGCTCGGGCTGGGTGCCGGTGCGCTGACGCGCTTCACCGCGCAGCAGCTCGCCATGGCGACCACCGCGGTGGAGATCAACCCGGAGGTCATCGTCGCCAACCGGCAGTGGTTCCGGCTGCCGGCGCGCGCCGAGCTGGTCTGCGGCGACGCCGCCGACTGGCTGGCCCAGGCCGCAGCGGCCAGCGTGCGGCTGCTGCACGTGGACCTCTACGACGAGGAGGCGGCCGCGCCGGTGCTCGACAGCGCGGGCTTCTACGCCGCCTGCCGCGCGGTGCTGGAGCCCGGCGGCGTGATGGCGGTCAACCTGTTCGGCCGCGACGCCAGCTTCGCCGGCAGCAGCGCGCGCATCTCCGCCGCCTTCGGCACCGACCAGGTCTGGAGCCTGCGGCCCACGCGCGAGGGCAATACCGTGGTCGTCGCCGGGCGCGGCGTCGCCGTGCCGCCGCGCGAGGTGCTGACGGCGCGCGCGGCTACCATCGAGGCGCGCTGGGGCCCGCTGGGTCTGCCCGCGCGCAAGTGGCTGCGCATGGTGCGGCCCCTCCAGCCCGAACCGCAGAGTGCATGAACCGCGCGAAGACCGCCGCCAGCCCCGCCGCGCCCCCGGCGCCTTCCGCACCGCCCGCGGCCCGCGGCCGCCTGGAGTGGCCGCTGCTGCTGCAGTGGCTGCAGCAGGACGGCTGGATCGCCGCCGCGGACGCCGAGCGCGTCGCCGCGCGCTTCCGCGCCGGCGCGTCCAGCCTGCACGCCCTGGTGCGCCTGGGCGGCGCCGGGCTCGTGCGCCAGGGCAGCGGCCGCGCGCTGGACACCGAGGCGCTGACCGAGTGGCTGGCCGGGCGCTGCCAGCTGCCCTACCTGCGCATCGACCCGCTGCGCGTGGACGTCGGCCGCGTCGCCGAGGTGATGAGCGTGCAGTATGCGCAGCTGCGCCACGCGCTGCCGGTGTCGGTCTCGGCCGCCGAGGTGACGATCGCCACCGCCGAGCCGCTGGACACCGGCTGGGTGCCGGAGATCGAGGCCCACACGCGGCGCGCCGTGAAGCTGGCGGTGGCCAACCCCGAGGACCTGCGCCGCTACACGACCGAGTTCTATGCCCTGGCGCGCAGCGTGCGCGCGGCGGCCAAGAGCGGCGAGACCTCGGCCGCCGCGAGCTTCGAGCAGCTCGTCGAGCTCGGCCGCAGCAAGGGCCCGCTGGACGCCAACGACCAGGGCGTGGTGCAGGTCGTGGACTGGCTGTGGCAGTACGCCTTCGACCAGCGTGCCAGCGACATCCACCTCGAGCCGCGGCGCGACATCGGCGTCATCCGCTTCCGCATCGACGGCGTGCTGCACAGCGTGTACCAGGTGCCGCTGACGGTGATGGGCGCGATGACGGCCCGCATCAAGCTGCTCGGCCGCATGGACGTGGTGGAGAAGCGCCGCCCGCTGGACGGGCGCATCAAGACGCTGCGCCCGGAGAGCGAGGGCCGCCCCGCACGCGAGGTGGAGATGCGGCTGTCCACGCTGCCCACCGCCTTCGGCGAGAAGATGGTGATGCGCATCTTCGACCCCGAGGCCGCGGTCAAGGACCTCGCGGCGCTGGGCTTCGGCGAGCAGGAGGCCGCCGGATGGCAGCAGCTGATCGCGCGGCCGCATGGCATCGTGCTCGTCACCGGCCCCACCGGCAGCGGCAAGACGACCACGCTGTACAGCACGCTCAAGAGCCTGGCCACCGACGAGGTCAACGTCTGCACGATCGAGGACCCGATCGAGATGATCGAGCCCGCGTTCAACCAGACGCAGGTCCAGCCGGCGCTGGACCTGGGCTTCGCCGAGGGCCTGCGCGCGCTGATGCGGCAGGACCCGGACATCATCATGGTCGGCGAGATCCGCGACCTGGCCACCGCCGAGATGGCGATCCAGGCCGCGCTGACCGGGCACCTGGTCTTCAGCACGCTGCACACCAACGATGCGGTCGGCGCCGTCACGCGGCTGGCCGACCTGGGCGTGCCGGGCTACCTGATCGCGGCCACCGTGATCGGGGTGCTCGCGCAGCGCCTGGCGCGCACGCTGTGCCCGGCCTGCAAGGCGCGCGACGAGGGCACCACGCGCGAGCTGCTGGACGAGGCCGTGCGGCCCTGGCGGCTTTCGGGCGGCGTGCGGCCGTACCGGCCGGTGGGCTGCCTGGAATGCCGCCACACCGGCTACCGCGGCCGCGCCGGGCTGTACGAGCTGCTCGTGATGAGCGATGCGCTGCGCGCCCACGTGCACCCGCAGGTGGACGCCGCCGCGCTGCGCCGCCGCGCCGTGAAGGAGGGCATGCGGCCGCTGCGCCTGGCCGGCGCGATGAAGGTCGCCGAGGGCGTGACGACGCTCGACGAGGTGCTGCGCACCACGCCGGGGCTGGAGACCTGAGGCGGGCCCGGAGGATGCCGGGGCGGCGGCCGCGGGGGGCGCCGCCACCGGCGCCTTACGTGGAAACCACAGCCGGCGCGAAAGTCCCCCTCCCTAGAATGCCTTTTGGGATGCGCGGGGTCCGCGGAGGAGACGGGGTTTGAAGATCAAGAGCGAGAAGGACTTCTGGTCCGGGCTGATGTTCATCGTCATCGGCATCGGCTTCGCCTGGGGCGCCACCAACTACAGCTTCGGCTCCTCGGCGCGGCCGGGCCCGGCCTACTTCCCCTTCGGCCTGGGCATCATCATGGCGGTGCTCGGCGCGCTGATCCTGTTCAAGGCGCTGACCATCGAGTCCGAAGGCGGCGACAAGGTCGGCGGCATCGCCTGGAAGCCGCTGGCCATCGTCGTCGGCTCGGTCGTGCTGTTCGGCCTGCTGCTGCCCCGGCTGGGCATGTTCGTGACCCTGCCGCTGCTGGTGGTGACCACCGCGCTGGCTGGCGACGAGTTCCACTGGGGCGAGGCGCTGGCCAATGCCGCGATCCTGACCGTCGGCAGCTGGGTGGTGTTCATCTACGGACTGAACCTCACGATCCCGCTGTGGCCGTGGTTCATGGGTTGAGGACCGCGCCATGCAAGAGCTGATTGCCAACCTCGGGCTGGGCTTCGCGACGGCGCTGTCGCTGGAGAACCTGCTGTATGCGCTGTTCGGCTGCTTCCTGGGCACGCTGATCGGCGTGCTGCCGGGCCTGGGCCCGGTCGCGACGATCGCGATGCTGCTGCCCAGCATCTATGCGCTGGACGCCACGCCGGCGCTGATCATGCTGGCCGGCATCTACTACGGTGCGCAGTACGGCGGCAGCACCACGGCCATCCTGATCAACGTGCCGGGCGAGAGCAGCTCGGTCGTGACCGCGATCGACGGCTACCAGATGGCCCGCCGCGGCCGCGCCGGCGCCGCGCTGGCCAGCGCCGCGCTGGGTTCGTTCTTCGCCGGCTGCGTCGGCACGCTGATCATCGCTGCCTTCGCGCCGCCGCTGACCGAGGTGGCCTTCAAGTTCGGCCCCGCCGAATACTTCAGCCTGATGGTGCTGGGCCTGATCGGCGCCGTGGTGCTGGCCAGCGGCTCGCTGATCAAGGCCATCGCGATGATCATCCTCGGGCTGCTGCTCGGGCAGATCAACACCGACGTCATCAGCGGCGTGCCGCGCTACAGCTTCGACATCCCGGAGCTGACCGACGGCATCGGCTTCGTTGCCATCGCGATGGGCGTCTTCGGCTTCGGCGAGATCATCATGAACCTCGGCCGCCCGGCCGAGCACCGGGAGGTCTTCACGAAGGACGTCAAGGGCCTGTGGCCGACCCGGCAGGACTTCATGGAGGCCTGGCCCTCGGTGATCCGCGGCACGGCGCTCGGTTCCGTGCTCGGCATCCTGCCGGGCGGCGGCGCGCTGCTGTCCTCGTTCGCCGCCTACACGCTGGAGAAGAAGATCGTGCGCAACCCGCGCGTGCCCTTCGGCCAGGGCGCGATCCAGGGCGTGGCGGGGCCGGAGAGCGCCAACAACGCCGGCTCGCAGACCAGCTTCATCCCGATGCTCACGCTGGGCATCCCGCCCAACGCGGTGATGGCGCTGATGGTCGGCGCGATGACCATCAAGGGCATCCAGCCCGGCCCGCAGGTGATGACGAGCAACCCCGAGCTGTTCTGGGGCCTGATCGCCAGCATGTGGGTGGGCAACCTGATGCTAGTGATCCTGAACCTGCCGCTGATCGGCATCTGGATCAAGCTGCTGACGGTGCCCTACCGCTTCCTGTTCCCGGCCATCGTCGTGTTCTGCGCGATCGGCCTGTACACGCTGAACAACAACAACTTCGACGTCTTCATGGCCGCCGGCTTCGGCGTCATCGGCTACTTCTTCTACAAGCTGGGCTGCGAGCCGGCGCCGCTGCTGCTGGGCTTCATCCTCGGGCCGATGATGGAGGAGAACCTGCGCCGCGCGCTGCTGCTCTCGCGCGGCGACTGGACCACCTTCATGACACGCCCGCTGTCGGCATCGCTGCTGATCGCCGCGGTGCTGCTGGTCGTCGTCGTCACGCTGCCGGCCATCCGCAGCAAGCGCGAGGTGGCGTTCAAGGACGCGGATTGACGGCCCCGTGAGGCGCTGCGCGTCCGGCCGCCGCGGGCGGACGCGCTAAGCTGGCGCAGGTGTCCACTCCGCGCTCGCTTCCCGCCGCCCTGCAGCCGCTGGCCAACCCGGTCTTCCGCGGCCTGTGGCTGGCCTCGCTGGCGGCCAACCTGACGATGTGGATGAACGACGTCGCGGCCGCCTGGCTGATGACGTCGCTGACCACCAGCCCGGTGATGGTGGCGCTGGTGCAGACCGCGGCCACGCTGCCCGTCTTCCTGCTCGGGCTGCCCAGCGGCGCGCTGGCCGACATCGTCGACCGCCGGCGCTTCTTCGCCGCCACGCAGCTGTGGGTGGCCGTCAACGCGCTGCTGCTGGCGCTGCTGGCGGCCACCGGGCTGCTGTCGGCGCACATGCTGCTGCTGCTGACCTTCGGCAACGGCATCGGGCTGGCGATGCGCTGGCCGGTCTTCGCGGCCGTGGTGCCGCAGGTGGTGACGCGCGCGGACCTGCCGGCGGCGCTGGCGCTCAACGGCATCTCGATGAATCTCTCGCGCGTCATCGGGCCGGTGCTCGCCGGCGCGCTGATCTCGCTGGCCGGGCCCGCGGTGGTGTTCACGGCCAATGCCGCGCTGGCACTCGTCTCGCTGGTGCTGATCCTGCGCTGGAAGAGCGAGCCGCGCCCGAGTGCGCTGCCCGGCGAGCGCTTCGTCGGCGCGATGCGCATCGGCGCGGCCTACGCGCTGCAGTCGCCGCGGCTGCAGCGCATCCTGCTGCGCATCTTCCTGTTCTTCCTGCAGGCCAGCGCGCTGGTGGCGCTGCTGCCGCTGGTGGCGCAGGGCCTGCACGGCGGCGGCGCCGGCGCCTTCACGCTGATGATGTCCAGCGTCGGCGTGGGCGCCATCGTCGCCGCGCTGTACTTCCCGCGCTGGCGTGCGCGCTTCGACCGCGACCGCTTCGTGCAGGCCGGCACCCTGGTGCATGCGCTGCTGTCCAGCCTGGTCGTGCTGTGGCCGACGCTGTGGCTGGCGCTGCCGCTGATGGTGCTGATCGGCATGGCCTGGATCTCGGTGGCCAATTCGCTGACCGTCTCGGCGCAGACCGCGCTGCCCGACTGGGTGCGCGCGCGAGGCATGGCGCTGTACCAGATGGCGCTGATGGGCGGCGCGGCGGCCGGCTCCATCGTCTGGGGCCAGGTCGCGGCGGTGCTGGACGTGCGCGGCGCCGTGCTGTGCGCCGCGCTGTTCGGCCTCGTCGTGCTGGTGGCCACGCGCCGGCTCACGGTGGAGGGCGGCGGCGAGCCGGACTTCACGCCGCAGCCGGTGCGCAACGTGCCCGAGCCCGCGGTGCCGGTGGGCCCGCACGACGGGCCGGTGATGGTGACCATCGAGTACCAGATCGACCCCGCTCGCGCCGACGCCTTCGCCGAGGTGATGCAGCGCACGCGGCGTGCGCGGCTGCGCCAGGGCGCGCTGAGCTGGGGCCTGTTCCGCGACGTCGCGGTGCCCGGGCGCTACGTGGAGTATTTCGTCGACGAGACCTGGCTCGAGCACCGTCGGCGGCTGGAGCGCTTCACCGCCTTCGACGCCGGGCTGCGCGAGCAGCGGCTGGCCTTCCACGTGGGCACCGAGCCGCCGCTGGTGCGCCGCTACGTCGCCGACGAGCAGGTGCCGCCCTCGGGCGGGCCGCTGTAGCGCCGGGCGCCGCGGCGCCGGCAGCGCGTGGCGGCTGCGGTCACAATCTGCGGCTTCGCTGCCGCCCAGGACCCAAGCCCATGCACGCCTTCGACTGGAGCACCGGCTATGCCAGCCAGCGCTCGCCCGTCTTCGCCCGCAACCTGGTCTCGACCTCGCACCCGCTGGCGGCGCAGGCCGGGCTGCGCATGATCCAGGCCGGGGGCAATGCGGTGGACGCGGCGATCGCCACCGCGGCGATGATGACGCTGGTGGAGCCCTGCAGCAACGGCCTGGGCAGCGATGCCTTCTGCATCCTCTGGGACCCGGCCAGCGGCCGCCTGCACGGGCTCAACGCCTCGGGCTGCGCGCCCGCAGCCTGGACGCCGGACTATTTCCGCCGCCGCTACGGTGCCGACGCGAAGACGCCGCCCAAGCGCGGCTGGGACTCGGTCACCGTGCCAGGCGCGGTGGCGGCCTGGGCGGCGCTGTCCGAGCGCTTCGGGCGGCTGCCCTTCGCCGACCTGATGGCACCGGCCATCGAGACCGCCGAGCGCGGCTATGCGGTGCCGGTGATCGTGCAGCAGAAGTGGCGCAACGCGGCCTCGCTGCCCGAGCTGACGCAGCAGCCCGGCTTCGCCGAGCATTTCCTGCCGCACGGCCGCGAGCCGCGCGTCGGCGAGCGCTTCGCGCTGCCGGCGGCGGCACGCACGCTGCGCCGCATCGCCCACAGCCGCGGCGAGGACTACTATCGCGGCGAGATCGCCGCCGCGATCGCGGCGCATGCGCGTGCGCATGGCGGCGCGATGACCGAGGCCGACCTCGCCGCCTGGCGCCCCGAGTGGGTGGAGCCCATCGCGCAGGACTACCGCGGCCATACGGTGCACGAGATCCCGCCGAACGGGCAGGGCATCGCGGCGCTGATCGCGCTGGGCATCCTGCAGCACTTCGACCTCGCGTCGCTGAAGGTGGACTCCGCGGCCAGCCAGCACCTGCAGATCGAGGCCATGAAGCTGGCCTTCGCCGACGTCTACCGCCACGTGGCCGAGCCGCGCACGATGCGCCTGACGCCGGCGCAGATGCTGGACGCGGACTACCTGGCCGCACGCGCGAGGTTGATCGACCCGAAGCGCGCGCAGGACTTCGGCCCCGGCCACACGCCGCAGGGCGGCACCATCTACCTCAGCGCCGCCGACGCCAGCGGCATGATGGTCAGCTACATCCAGAGCAACTACATGGGCTTCGGCTCGGGCATCGTGGTGCCGGGCTGGGGCATCAGCCTGCAGAACCGCGGCCACGGCTTCACGCTCGACGAGACGCGCGACAACCTCGTCGGGCCGGGCAAGCGCCCGTTCCACACCATCATCCCGGCCTTCATGACGAAGCAGGGGAAGCCCGTGATGAGCTTCGGCGTGATGGGCGGCGACATGCAGCCGCAGGCCCACATGCAGACCGTCGTGCGCATGCTGGACTACCGCCAGCAGCCGCAGGCCGCCTGCGACGCGCCGCGCTGGCGCTGGAATGCCGGGCTCGTCAATGCCGAGCAGGGCTTCGACCCCGCCGCCGTGGCCGGCCTGCGCGAGCGCGGCCACCAGGTCGAGCCCTTTTCCGACAGCTACCAGGACTACGGCGCCGGGCAGTTCATCTGGCGCCTGGACGAAGGGCAGGGCGACCCCGCGGTCGACGGCTACGCCGCGGCCAGCGACCCGCGCCGCGACGGCCAGGCCGCCGGGTTCTGAGTTCGCGCCGGCAGCGCGCTTGAAACCCGACGACGGCATGCTCGCGCGCTGGCCGCGGGGAGGCGCTGCGTGATGCCCGTGGACGCGCGGCTCGGGCCGGGGCTGGCGCTGGCGGCCGCCGGCTCGGTGGCCTTCTCGGGCAAGGCCATCATCGTCAAGCTGGCCTACCGGCACGGCGTGGACGCGGTGACGCTGATCATGTACCGCATGCTCTTCGCGCTGCCGCTGTTCCTGGCGCTGGCCTGGTGGGCCGGGCGCGGGCAGCCGCCGCTGGCGCGGCGCGACCACCTCGTCGTCTTCGGACTGGGCTTCACCGGTTACTACCTGGCCAGCTTCCTGGACTTCGCCGGGCTGCAGTACATCACCGCCAGCCTGGAGCGGCTGATCCTGTACCTGAACCCGACGCTGGTGCTGCTGATCGGCGTGCTCTTCATGGGCCAGCGCGTGAGCGGCCGCCAGCTGCTGGCGCTGGCGGTCAGCTATGCCGGCGTGCTGCTCGTCTTCGGTCACGAGGTGCGGCTGACCGGCCCGGACACCCTGCTCGGCGCGGCGCTGGTCTTCGGCAGCGCGCTGAGCTACGCGGTCTACCTCTCGCTCAGCGGGCAGGAGGTGCGCCGCCTGGGCGCGCTGCGCCTGACCGGCTGGGCCAGCAGCGTGGCCTGCGTGCTGTGCATCCTGCAGTTCCTGCTGCTGCGGCCGCTGGAGGCGGCGTGGGTGGCGCCGCCTGTGATCTGGCTGTCGCTGCTCAATGCGCTGGCCTGCACCTTCGCGCCGGTGATCATGGTGATGATGGCCATCGAGCGCATCGGCGCCACCCTGACCGCGCAGACCGGCATGATCGGGCCGCTGTCGACGATCCTGATGGGCGTGCTGCTGCTCGGCGAGCCGCTCGATGCCTGGATCGTCGGCGGCACGGCGCTGGTGCTGGCGGGCGTGTGGCTGCTGGCGCGGGCGCGCTGAACGCTTCGGTTTCGACGAAAGGACAGGACGGCATGGATCTGGGCATCGCAGGACGCTGGGCGCTGGTGTGCGCCGCGAGCAAGGGGCTGGGCAGGGGCTGCGCCGAGGCGCTGGTGCGCGAGGGCGTGAACGTGGTGATCACGGCGCGCGGCGCGGACACGCTCGAGGCCACCGCGGCCGAGCTGCGTGCGCTGAATGCGGCCGTGCAGGTGGTCGCGGTGGCCGGCGACATCACCACGCCCGCGGGCCGCGCGGCGGCGCTGGCCGCGGCGCCGCAGGTGGACATCCTGGTCAACAACGCCGGCGGCCCGCCGGCCGGCGACTTCCGCGACTGGGACCGCGAGGCCTGGATCGCGGCGCTGGACGCCAACATGCTGACGCCGATCGAGCTGATCAAGGCCACGGTGGACGCGATGGCCTCGCGCGGCTTCGGCCGCGTCGTCAACATCACCTCGGCCGCGGTCAAGGCGCCGTACGAGTCGCTGGGCCTGTCCAACGGCGCACGCACCGGGCTCACCGGCTTCGTCGCCGGGCTGGCGCGCCAGCCGCTGCTGGCCAGCCGCAACGTGACGCTGAACAACCTGCTGCCCGGGCCCTTCGACACCGAGCGGCTGCGCAGCAACACGGCCGCCGTCGCGCAGCGCGCGGGCAAGGACTTCGAGTCGGTCTGGGAGCAGCGCCGACAGTCCAACCCGAGCCGGCGCTTCGGCGACCCGGCCGAGTTCGGCGCCGCCTGCGCCTTCCTGTGCAGCGTGCACGCCGGCTTCATCACCGGGCAGAACCTGCTGCTGGACGGCGGGGCCTATCCGGGCACCTTCTGACGCGCCCTGGCGGCGCGCGGCGCGCTCAGGCGGTCGGCGGCCCCGGTTCCGGCGGCGCCGCTTCTTCGGCCGCCGCTCCGCCGCCGCCCCCGAAGCTGTCGTTGAACGTGAAGATCAGCGACACGTAGAACACGGTCGAGAAGGCCAGCCCCGCCGGCACGCCCAGCACGCTGGCCAGCTGCGGCATGCCCAGCAGCCCGAAGAGCAGCGCCGCGGTGACGCCGAAGAGCACGATCACCGCCGCCCAGGTCAGGAAGTACATGACGAAGGCGCCGCGGCAGCGCCACACCGCCAGCGTGCTGGAGAACAGCGCCTGCGCCACGCCCTGGCCGGCCCAGTGCACCAGCGCCGGCGCATGCCAGAACGGGATCGACAGCAGCGTGCCCAGCCCCAGGCCGGTGAACAGCGCCTGCGTGACGCCCGGCTCGGCGAGCAGCGCGTCGATCTCGGCCTGCGCGCCCTCGCCGCGCGCCATCAGCCGCTGCAGGCGTCCCCAGGCCGAGTCGGACATCGCGTCGGCCAGCATCAGGATCGCGATCGCCGCCAGGCCGTAGGCCACGCACAGGATCAGCATCGCGCGGCGCCTCGCCGGGTCGCCCTTCAGCGGCTCGAGAAACTGCGCCGGGTGGATGGGCCCGTCCAGCAGCGCCGAGCGGCTGGCGATCATGAAGCCCAGCGACAGCAGCGGCAGCGCCATCATCTGCACCACCGCACCCAGCAGCGGCACCAGGCTGACCAGCAGCGCGGCGAAGAGGAATACGATGAAGAGCATCGTGAACAGCAGCGGCTTCCTCGCGTAGAGACGGAAGCCGTCGCCGACCCAGCGCGCACCGCGCATGGGCCCGACCGAACGCAGGATCAGCGCCATCGCCTCAGCCCCCGACGCCGCCGGGCACCGCGACCGGGTGCCAGGGCTCGTCGATGCGCCGGCGCAGCACACGCTCGAAGTGCGTCGGGTCCTTGGGCTGCAGCAGCGCGGCGTCGCGCGGCAGGTGCCAGTCCCACAGCCGGCTGATCCAGAAGCGCAGCGCCGCGGCGCGCAGCAGCGCCGGCATCAGCCGCACCTCGCCATGGTCCAGCGGGCGCACCGCCTGGTAGGCGGCCATGAAGGCCGCGGCGCGCAGCTCGTCCAGCACGCCGGTGTCGAGGTCGCAGCACCAGTCGTTCAGGCACACCGCGAGGTCGAAGCCCCAGGTGTCGGTGCCGGCGAAATAGAAGTCGAAGAAGCCGCACAGGCGGTCGGGCCCGGCGGTGTCGTCGAACATCACGTTGTCGCGGAACAGGTCGGCGTGGATCGGCCCGCGCGGCAGCGCACGGCCGGCCGCCGATTCGGCCACCTCCTGCTGGAAGGCCAGCTCCTCGCCCAGCAGCGTGGCCTGCGCCGGCGCCAGGTGGGGCAGCACGACCGGCGCCGTCTGCACCCACCAGGCCAGGCCACGCAGGTGCGGCTGTTCGAGCGGAAAGTCCGCGCCGGCCAGGTGCATGCGCGCGAGCATCTCGCCGACCTGCCGGCAGTGCTCGGCGTCGGGCAGCAGGCGGTGGCTGCCGGGCAGGCGCGTCACCACCGCGGCCGGCTTGCCGGCCACGCGGTGCAGCAGGCTGCCGTCGGCCGCCGGCTGCGGCGCCGGCACCGGGATGCCGCGCTCGGCCAGGTGCTGCATCAGCCGCAGGTAGTAGGGCAGCTGATCGGCGCCCAGGCGCTCGAACAGCGTCAGCACCCACTGGCCGCGCGCCGTGGTGGCGTAGTAGTTGGTGTTCTCGATGCCCGAGCGGATGCCCTGCAGGTCGGTCAGCGCGCCCAGCCCCAGGCGCTGCAGCAGGGCGTCGGCGTCGGTGAACGAGACCTCGGTGTAGACCGCCATCGCGCGGCGATCTAGAAGCCCAGCACCGACCAGGCGCGCTGGCCGGCCGCGCCGCGGTCCTGCGAGGGGTCGCGGCCGCCGCGGCCGACGAGGATCTCGTACTCGCGCGCGTTGCCGACCTTGCTCTGCACCGTGATGCGCTGCGCGGCGCCGCGCAGGCGCGTCTCCTCGATGCGCACGCCGTCGTCCTCGATCACCGTGACGCGGGCCACGGCCTCGGTGCGGCGCTGCGGCGCGGGCGCCGGCTCGGGTGCCGTCGCCTGCGCGGTGGGCGCTGCGGGCGCGACGGGTGGGGCCGTCTGGGCGCCGGCGCCTGCCGCCAGCAGCCAGCACGCGAGCGCCGCGGCAGGACGAAACATCGTGGACATGCCCGGGATTCTACGCACCCGGCCACGCCACAATCGCCGCATGAGCGAGCGAAGCGAACACGATGTCATGCTGCTGGTCGACGGCAGCAGCTACCTGTACCGCGCCTACCACGCGATGCCCGACCTGCGCGCGCCGGACGGCTTCCCCACCGGCGCGGTGCACGGCTTCATTGCGATGATGAAGCGCCTGCGCGAGCAGTTTCCGGCCGCGCACGCGGCCTGCGTGTTCGACGCCAAGGGCCCGACCTTCCGCGACGAGTGGTATCCCGAGTACAAGGCGCAGCGCACGCCCATGCCCGAGCCGCTGGTGCAGCAGATCGAGCCCATCCACGAGGCCGTGCGGCTGCTCGGCTGGCCGGTGCTGGAGGTGCCCGGCATCGAGGCCGACGACGCCATCGGCACGCTCGCGCGCGCGGCCGCCGAGAGCGGCCATCGCGTCGTCATCTCCACCGGCGACAAGGACCTGGCGCAGCTGGTGGGCGAGCGTGTCACGCTGATCAACACGATGAGCAACGAACGGCTGGACGCCGCGGGCGTGCTGGCCAAGTTCGGCGTGCCGCCCGAGCGCATCGTCGACTACCTCACGCTGGTCGGCGACGCGGTGGACAACGTGCCCGGCGTGGACAAGGTCGGCCCCAAGACCGCGGCGAAGTGGATCGCCGAGCACGGCTCGCTCGACGGCGTCGTGGCCGCGGCGGACCAGATCAAGGGCGCGGCCGGCGAGAACCTGCGCCGCGCGCTGGACTGGCTGCCCACCGGGCGCCGGCTGATCACCGTGCGCACCGACTGCGACCTCTCGGGGCACGTGCCGGGCTGGCCGGGGCTGGACGGGCTGGCGCTGCGCGACGTGGACCGCGCCGCGCTGCTGGACTTCTACCAGCGCTACGGCTTTCGCGCCTGGCGCAAGGAGCTGGAAGGTGCGCTCGGCGTGGCCGTGCCCGGTGCGGCCCTGGCGCCGGCCGGCACCGCCGCCGCGGCCGCAGGCGAGGACCCGCCCGCCGCCGCCGGCCCGCCGCTGGCGCGCGAGTACGAGACCGTCACGAGCTGGGAGCGGCTGGAGCACTGGCTGGCGCGCCTGCGCGGGGCCGGACTCGCCGCGCTGGACACCGAGACCGACAGCCTGGACCCGATGCGCGCGCGCATCGTCGGCATCAGCTTCGCGGTGGAGCCCGGGCGCGCGGCCTACGTGCCGCTGGCGCACGGCTATGCCGACGTGCCGCCGCAGCTGCCGCTGGACGAGGTGCTGGCGAAGCTCAAGCCCTGGCTGGAGGACGCTGCCGCGGCCAAGGTCGGGCAGAACCTGAAGTACGACGAACATGTGCTGGCCAACCACGGCATCCGCCTGGCCGGCGTCGTGCACGACACGATGCTCGAGAGCTACGTGCTCGAGGCCCACCGCACGCACGGCCTGGAGGCGCTGGCCGAGCGCCACCTCAACCGCAAGGGGCTGAGCTACGAGGACGTCTGCGGCAAGGGCGCCAACCAGATCCCGTTCGCGCAGGTGGAGGTCTCGCGCGCCACCGAGTACAGCGGCGAGGACAGCGAGATGACGCTGCACGTGCACCAGGCGCTGTGGCCGCGCGTGCAGGCCGACGACAAGCTGCGCTTCGTGTACGAGCAGATCGAGATGCCCACCGCGCGCGTGCTGGCGCGCATCGAGCGCCACGGCGTGCTGATCGACGCCGCACTGCTGGCGCGCCAGAGCCAGGAACTCGCCGAGCGCATGGTGGCGCTGGAGCAGGAGGCCTACGCCATCGCCGGACAGCCCTTCAACCTGGGCAGCCCCAAGCAGATCGGCGAGATCCTGTTCGGCAAGCTCGGCCTGCCCGTGAAGAAGAAGACGGCCAGCGGCGCGCCCAGCACCGACGAGGAGGTGCTGCAGGAACTGGCCGCCGACTACCCGCTGCCGGCGCGCATCCTCGAGCACCGCGGCCTGGCCAAGTTGAAGGGCACCTACACCGACAAGCTGCCGCTGATGATCCACCCCGCCACCGGGCGCGTGCACACCAACTATGCGCAGGCGGTGGCGGTGACCGGGCGGCTGGCCAGCAACGACCCCAACCTGCAGAACATCCCCATCCGCACGCCCGAGGGCCGGCGCATCCGCGAGGCCTTCGTCGCGCCGCCCGGGCACGTGCTGATGAGCGCGGACTATTCCCAGATCGAGCTGCGCATCATGGCCCACATCAGCGAGGACCCCGGCCTGCTGCGCGCCTTCGCCGAGGGGCTGGACGTGCACCGCGCCACCGCCAGCGAGGTCTTCGGGGTGCCGCTGGAGCAGGTCGGCAGCGAGCAGCGCCGCTACGCGAAGGTCATCAACTTCGGCCTCATCTACGGCATGGGCGCCTTCGGGCTGGCGAGCAACCTGGGCATCGAGCAGAAGGCGGCCAAGGACTACATCGACCGCTACTTCCAGCGCTTTGCCGGCGTGCGCCGCTACATGGACGAGACGCGCGTGCAGGCCAAGGAGCGCGGTTATGTCGAGACCGTGTTCGGACGTCGCCTGTGGCTGCCGGAGATCAACAGCGGCAACGGCCCGCGCCGCGCCGGCGCCGAGCGCCAGGCCATCAACGCGCCGATGCAGGGCACGGCGGCCGACCTGATCAAGCTGGCGATGATCGCGGTGCAGCAGGCGCTGGACGCCGAGGGCCGCGCCACGCGCATGATCATGCAGGTGCACGACGAACTGGTGCTGGAGGTGCCCGAGGCCGAGCTCGGCTGGGCGCGCGAGGCGATCCCGCGCCTGATGGCCGGCGTGGCCCAGCTGAAGGTGCCGCTGCTGGCCGAGGTGGGCGTGGGCCCCAACTGGGACGAAGCGCATTGAGCGGCCGCCGGTGGCGTGCCGCAGGAGGCCCCGCATGCGATTGAAGTCCCTGGGATCGCTGGCCGAGGGCCTGCGCCTGGAGCGCATGCGGGCGTCCACGCTGTGGGCGGGCAACGGCTTTCGCAACGCGGCGCCGATCCGCCCCGGGTTGCGCGACCCGGCGGCGAAATTCCCGACGCTCGCGGACTTCCTGTGCGGCGGCACGCGCCGCGTGCCCACCGGCCCGCTGCCGGCCATGGACCCGCGCGAGGGCTGGCGGCGGCCACCGGGCAGCGGGCTGCGCGCGACCTGGCTCGGCCACAGCACCGTGCTGCTGGAGATCGAGGGCGTGCGGCTGCTGACCGATCCGGTGTGGGGCGCGCGCGCCTCGCCCTCGCAGCTGGCCGGGCCCAGGCGCTTCCAGCCGGTGCCGGTGGCGCTGAAGGCGCTGCCGCCCGTCGACGCCGTGCTCGTCTCGCACGACCACTACGACCACCTCTGCCACCCCACCGTGCGCGCGCTGGCGAAGACCGCCGTGCCCTTCGTGGCCAGCCTGGGCGTCGGCGCGCACCTGCAGGGCTGGGGCGTGGCGCCGGAGCGCATCGTCGAGCTGGACTGGTGGGAAAGCCACCGCCTGCCCGGCACCGAGGTCGAGGTCACCGCGGCGCCTTCGCAGCATTTCTCCGGCCGCGGCATGAAGGACCGCAACGCGACGCTGTGGTCCTCGCTCGTCATCCGCTCGCCGCGCCACCGCGTCTTCTTCAGCGGCGACACCGGGCTCACGGACCAGTATGCGGAGATCCGCCGCCGCCTCGGCCCCTTCGACCTGGTGATGCTGGAGGTGGGCGCCTTCCACCCGGCCTGGGGCGACATCCACCTGGGGCCCGCCAACGCGCTCGAGGCGCTGCGCCTGCTGGGCGGCGGCGCCTTCCTGCCGGTGCACTGGGGCACCTTCAGCCTGGCGATGCACGCCTGGGACGAACCGGCCGAGACGCTGCTGGCTTTGGCGCCGAAGCAGGGCGTGCAGCTCGTGATGCCACAGCTGGGGCAGCCGGTGGAGCCGGTGCAGGTGGACCACGTGACGCCCTGGTGGCGCCTGGTGGACCAGGGCGCCGCGGCACCGGCGGAACCGGTCACCTGGCCGAAGGCGGCGGCCTGGCCGCTGGACTGATCGCCCGAGCGCTTTTTCCGCGGATCGTCGCTCCCGCGGCTCAGCGGCCGGCGCCCAGCGCTTCGTGCAGCGCTACGAAGCGCGGGTCATCCGGCGCCAGGCGCAGCGCCTCGGCGGCATCGGCGCGCGCGTCGTCCTGCCGGCCCAGGGCCTGGCGCACCAGCGCACGCAGCCACCAGCCCTGGCCGTCGCCGGGGCGTGCGGCGACGACGCGGGAGGCGGCAGCCTCGGCCGCCACGTTGTCGCCCAGCAGGTGGTGGCCGATGGCCTGCATCTGCTGCGCGCCGACGGCATCGGGCATCGCTGCTTCGGCACGCCGGCCCCAGGCCAGCACCGCAGCGCCGTCCTGTGCCGCCATCGCGGCCTCGCCGGCGGTCAGGCAGGCGTCGGCCAGCGCGCGGCGTGCGTCGTCGAAACCGGGCCTTTGCGCCAGCACCGCCTCGAGGTCGGGCACGGCGGCCACGGCGTCGCCCTCGGCCAGCGCCGCCCGCGCACGCCACCAGTGCACGTTCACCGCTCGCGGGCCGACGTCGCCGAGCGCCAGCACCGCGTCGGCCAGCCGGCGCACCTGTGCACCATGGCCGGCGTCCACCTGCGCATGCGCCCAGTCCGACGCATCGTGCAGGCCCTGGTCGTCGGCCACCAGCAACGCGGCGGCGGCGCCGATGCTGTCGTCCGGGCCGTCGACCACCCAGCCGATCAGGCGCGGCACGACCGTCGCGGGCCAGGGGTCCGGCGCGCGGAAGAAGTCGCCGCTGATGCGCACGCCGCCCTCGTCGTCGCGTTCGACGCGCACGTCGCGCGGCGCGCGGCGCCGGGTGGCTTCGAGGTAGCCGCGCACGAGGCCGAGGCGCGCGATGCGCAGCGGGCCGTCGTCGTCGGCGGCGTCCACCGCCGCGCACAGCGCCGGCCACGTCTCGTCGTCGAATGGCGCGTCGCCAGCCGCCAGCGCGGCGGCGGCCGCGCGCGCGGTGTCGGCATCGTCGTCCTCCAGCGCCTGCCCCAGCAGGTGCTTGCGCAGCGCCAGTCCGCGAAATCCACCGGCCACGAAGGCCCGCCCGTGCCGCGCCAGCAGCTTGCCGAACAGCGTGTACACGATGCGCCGTTGCGGTGCGGTGGCGCGGTCCTCGGCGTTCAGCAGCACCGACAACACCGCGCGCAGCAGCGCGGGTTCATGCAGGAAACGGTCGTAGAACCCGGTGTCCCGGTCGGCCGTGCCGTCGAGCAGCGCCGCCAGCGCCGGCTGCACCAAGGTCTCCGCCGCCGGCGCATGCGCCATCGCCTGCCAGCGCACGCGGGGCCGGGGGTCGCGCAGCAGCGCGGCCAGCCAGTCCATCGCGGCGGGCTCGCGCGGCAGCGCCTGCAGGGTGTGCGGCAGGGCCTCGGTGGCGGCATCGTCGGCGTCGTCGTGCGCGGCGCGCAGCGCAGCGACCAGCTCCGCACCCAACCCCAGCACACCCGCGGCCTGCGCCGCGACGAAGCGCAGGCCGCGGTCGCTGGCCTGAGAGAACACCGCCTGCAGCAGGCGGCGGGCGGCCTCGAAGACCGGTGCGCCGGCCTGGCCGCGTCGCACCAGGTGGCGCATCACGGCGTCGAGGTGCAGCGCCGGCCGCGCGTCGGCGTCGGCCGCCACGGCAGCCAGGCCGTCCAGGGCCGCGGCGAACGCGGCATCGGCGCCGTCGGCGGCATCGGCGGACATCCGGTGGCGCAGCACGCTGGCCGGCACCCGGTGCAGCGTGAAGCGCTGCTTGTTTGCATCACCGGCGGCCTGCAGCCAGCCGCGGCGCGCCAGCCGGCCGACGGCGGGCGTGCCCACGGTGGCAGCGAGCAGCGGTTCGCCCAGCGCCACCGGGGCCAGCAGGGCCAGGGCCAGCGCCCCCGTGGCCAGGTCGGGTTCGCGCTGCAGCGCCTGCAGCGCGAGGCCAAAGGCCTCGGCCGCACCGCGCAGCGCGCTGTCGTCCACCTCGCCGCGCAGCGCCTGCATCAGGCGCTCGGTCTCGGCCGCCGGCTCGCCCTCGGGCAAGGACGCCAACTCGGCCACCGCCAGGCCGCCGTCGAGCAGTGCCGCGCGCAGCACGGTCAGCGCGAGCGGCAGCGCGCCGACCCAGCGCACCACCGCGGCCCAGCGCTCGGCCGGCAGCCAGCCGGGCTGCACCGGTGGCGCGGTCAGCAGTGCCAGCCCGGCCGCGGCGTCCAGCGGGCCGACGACGAGCGTGGCATCGCTGTCGCGCAGCCGGTCGCTGCGCCGCGTGGTGACCAGCACCGAGAGGTGGCGCGGCGCCGGGCACCAGTCGCCGATGCCGCCGGCGTGCGCACCGGCGCCGGGCTCGGGCAGGTTGTCGATCACCCACAGCAGCGAGCCTGCCGCCACCCGGGCCTGCAGCCGGGCCGCCAGCGGCGCGGCCAGTGCCTGCCAGCGCGCGCCGGCCGCTGCGTCGGCCGGCAGCGGCGGCGCGGGGTCGGGGCCGAGCGCGGCCCACAGCCGCAGCCCGACGGCGCACAGGGCATCGGGGCCCGCCGCGGCATCCACCCAGACCACGCCACCCGGGAAGGCGCGGCGTGCGTGGCGGGCCACGAATTCCGCCGCGCACAGCGACTTGCCGCTGCCGCCCAGGCCCTGCAGCACCACGCGACGTGCCGGCGTGTAGGCGCGCGCGCTGACGGCTTCGTGCACCAGCCGCCACAGCAGCAGCGCGCGGCCGTGGAAGTCGGCACCCCGCGGCGCGGGCATGTCGTCGCTCAGCCACACCGGCGCTGCCGGTTCGGCCGGTGCCGGCGCGGGCGCGGCCCAGGGCAGCGGCTGGTCGGCGCCGGCACGCAGGCGCGCCAGCGTGTCGTCCGCCAGCGTGGACAGCCGCTCGCCGATGCTGCGGCCATCGCCGCCCTGCAACCGCGCGCGCACCAGCGCGGCCAGCGCATCGGCGCGGTCGGCGGCGGGCCAGGACGCGGCCGCCAGCGCCGGCGGCAGCTGCGCGACGACCGCCTCGACGTCGCCGGCCGTCGGCAGGGCCACGACCACCGCGTCGGCGAGGTCCGGCGCCAGGTCCGGCGGCGGCGCGTCCAGCCGCCAGCCGCTGCTCAGCAGGCGGAACTCGTGCACGCACCACGGGCGCTGGAAGTAGGCCGTGCCGGCGAACACCACGGCCACGCGTGCGGCCATCAGCGCTGCGCCGATGGCTGCGGGAAAGGCCGCGCCGTCGGCGATGTCCTGCTCGTCGAGGAAGACCGTGACCCCGGCGGCCGCCAGCGCATCGCGCAGCGCGCGCGCCTCGGCCCGGTGTTCGCGCCGGGCGTAGGACAGGAAGACCGCGGCTGCCACGCCGGCACGCTAGCACCGGCGGCGCCGGGCGACAAGCCGCCCTCGGGTCCGCAGCAGCCGGGGGTGGGCGGGACGGGTTGCCGCCTGCGCTGGCCCGGCCGGCCACGTCGCTGTCGCCGAGGCCGGCCCGACCGATCGGCTGCGGCAGTCGCACCAGGGCTCGGGGGCCCGCCGAGACGAGGCGCCGGGGGGAGCCTCGGGGCCGTTCAGTTCGGCGTGTAGGCCAGCCGCACGTAGATCGGCGCGAAGGCCTCGGCCTGCGTCACCTCGAGCAGCCGCTCGCGCGAGAGTTCGAGCAGCGCGATGAAGGTCACCACCAGCACCGGCACGCCGCGGCGGGTGTCGAAGAGTTCGTGGAACTCCACGAAGCGCCGGCCCTGCAGCTTCTTGAGCACCAGGCTCATGTGCTCGCGCACGCTGAGCTGCTCGCGCGTGATCGTGTGGTGCTGCGTCAGCTGCGCGCGCTGCAGGATCTCGCGCCAGGCCTGGCGCAGGTCCTCGGGGCTCACGTCGGGCCAGCGCGGGGCCAGGCTCTGCTCGATGTGCACCTGCGCACGCAGGAAGTCGCGGCCCAGCAGCGGCAGCCGGTCCAGCTTCGCGGCGGCCAGCTTGATCTGCTCGTATTCCACCAGCCGGCGCACGAGTTCCGCGCGCGGGTCCTCGGGCTCGCTGCCGTCGTCGCTCTTCTTCGGCGGCAGCAGCATGCGGCTCTTGATCTCGATCAGCATCGCCGCCATCAGCAGGTATTCGCTGGCGAGCTCGAGGTTGTGGTTGCGGATCTGCTCGACGTAGTCCAGGTACTGGCGCGTCACGCTGGCCAGCGGGATGTCCAGGATGTTGAAGTTCTGCCGGCGGATCAGGTACAGCAGCAGGTCCAGCGGCCCCTCGAAGGCCTCGAGGAAGACCTCCAGCGCATCCGGCGGGATGTACAGGTCCTGCGGCAGCCGGAACAGCGGCTCGCCGTACAGGCGCGCGACGGCGACCTGGTCGACCACGTCGGGAACGGTGCCGTCGGCCTCGCCGTCCGCGGCGGGCGGCGCGGGTGAGGCGGGCGCCGCGGGGACGGCGACGTCGCCGCCGGCCAGGGCCGCGCTCAAGCGTCGGGCTCGGTCTGGTACACGTAGGGCTGCTGCGGCACGCGCGCGGCCCGCCACTCGGCCTGCTTCTCGCGGTCCACGGCGCGGTCCCACAGCAGTGCGCGGCCGGCGCGCTGCTCGTCCTCCAGCGTCGGCTTCTTCGCCTTCAGCTCCTCGATGAACTGCGTGACGTCGGACTTGTAGGGCTTCCAGAACAGCGGCATGGCGCGGGCGCGGCAGAATCGTCAACCCGTCATTTTAGCGGCCGGCGGTGGCCGGCGCGCCCTCCGGCGGCCGCCCCCGGCGCCGCCACCCTTGCCCTCGCGTCGCATGGAGATCGAACTCAAGTTCCAGGTGCCGCCGGCCCGGCGCGCCGAGCTGCTGAAGGCGGTGGCCACCGCCAGCGCGCACCGCGTGCGGCTGCGCGCCGTCTACGCGGACACGCCGGACCGCCGGCTGGCGGCCGCCGGGCTGGCGCTGCGCCTGCGCCAGGAGGGCCGGCGCTGGGTGCAGACGCTCAAGGGCCCGGGCGACGGCCTGATGCAGCGCCTGGAGCACGAAGTGGCGCTGCCGCCGCAGCGCGGCCGGCCGCTGCCGGACCCGGCGCGCCATGCCGGCACGCCGGCCGGCGAGGCCCTGGCCCAGGCGCTGGGCGACGAGGGCGCGGCGCTGCTGCAGCCGCTGTACACGACCGACGTCACGCGCGTGCTGCGCCGCGTGCGCCACGCCGGCGCGCTGGTGGAGATCGCCTGCGACCGCGGCACGCTGCAGGCGGCCGAAGGCACGCCGGGCGCGGGCGAGCGCGCGGTGATCGACGAGATCGAGTTCGAGCTCTTCAGCGGCGACCCGGCCGGCCTGGTGGCGCTGGCCGCGCGCTGGGCCGAGCGCTTCGGGCTCTGGTGGGACCCGCGCACGAAGTCCGAGCGCGGCTACCGGCTGGCGCTGAAGCAGCCGGTGGTGCCGGCGCTGCGTGCCGCGCCGTCGCGGCTGGACCCGGACGCCAGCACGGCGGCGGCCTATGCCGGCATGCTGCAGGCCACGCTGGCGCATGCACTGCCCAATGCCGCCGAGATCGCCTCCGGCACCGGCGGGCCCGAGCACCTGCACCAGCTGCGTGTGGGCCTGCGCCGGCTGCGCAGCGTGCTGCGCCTGTTCGGGGCCTGGGGTGCCGATGCCGCGGCGGCGCAGGCTCTCGAGGTGGCCTGGCGCGAGCCGTTCACGGCGCTCGGTGCCACGCGCGACAGCGACGTGCTGGCGCAGACGCTGCAGCCGGCGCTCGCCGCCGCCGGCGCGCCCACGTTCAGCTGGCCGGCCGGCCCGGCGGCACCCGCGCCGGCGGACATCGTGCGCGGCCCGGCCTTCACCGCGCTGCTGCTGCAAACGCTGGCGCATGCGCTGCAGCCGGCGGCACCGCAACAGGCCCGGCTGCACGACGCGGCCGCGGCCGTGCTGCGGCGGGCGTGGAAGCAGGCGCTGCGCGACGCGCCGGACTTCGTGCATGCGCCGGTGGACGCGCAGCACCGCGCGCGCAAGCGGCTCAAGCGCTTCCGCTATGCGCTGGAACTGCTGCTGCCGCTGTACAAGGCCGGCCCGGCAAAGCGCCTGCAGCGCAGGCTGGCGAAGGCGGCCGACGCGCTGGGCGCGCTCAACGACCTCTACGTCGCCGAGGACCTGCTGCGTCCGCAGGCCGCGGCCGACCCCGCGGCCTGGTTTGCCGTCGGCTGGGTCGTCGCGCGGCGCGAGACGGCGCTGGCCGCGGCGGCCGCGGCGCTGCACCGCCTGGCCGACGCGCCGCAGCCCTGGCGCAAGGGCTGAGCGGGCCTCAGGCCCGCGAAGCCGGGGCCTCTCCGTCCGCCGGTGCGGCCGCGCCCTGCGGCGCGTCGTCGAAGACCGCTGCCACCGTCGGCACCACGTTCTCGGCGCCGAGGATGGCCTCGAAGCCCGAGCGCCGGATCAGCGACAGCGGCTGCTCGTCCACATGCGCCAGCACGAGCACGATGCCGCGGCGCCTGAGCGTGCGGTGCAGCTGCTGCAGCGCGTCCAGCCCCGAGGTGTCCAGCAGCACCAGCCGGTGCATCTCCAGCACCACGGTGCGCGTGCCCTCGGGGATGCGCGCCGGCAGCGCCTCGATCTTGCCGACCGCGCCGAAGAACAGCGAGCCGTAGAGCTCGAAGACCACGTTGCCCGGCGGCAGCTCGGCGCGCTCCACCGGCGCCACGCGGAACAGCGTGCCCATGCGCCAGATGAAGAAGACGCAGGCCAGCACCAGGCCCAGCTCCACCGCCACCGTCAGGTCGAAGATCACCGTCGTCGCGAAGGTGCCGAGCAGGATCGTGCGGTAGGTCAGGTTGAACTTCTTCAGGCGCGCGAATTCGTGCCACTCGCCCATGTTCCAGGCCACGAACAGCAGGATGCCGGCCAGTGCCGCCAGCGGCACGTTCAGCGCCAGCGGTGCCGCGACGAGTACGACGACCAGCAGGGTCAGCGCGTGCACGATGCCGGCCACCGGCGTGCGGCCGCCGGCGCGCACGTTGGTCACCGTGCGCGCGATGGTGCCGGTGGCCGGGATGCCGCCGAACAGCGGCGCGGCGACATTGGCCACGCCCTGGGCCATCAGCTCCTGGTTCGGGTCGTGGCGGGGGATCTCGGCCATGTTGTCGGCCACGCGCGCGCACAGCAGCGACTCCACCGCGCCAAGCAGCGCGATCGTCAGCGTCGGCACCAGCAGCAGCTTGGCGGTGGCCCAGCTGAACTCGGGCAGCGCGAAGCCGGGCAGGGCCTGTGGGATGCCGCCGAAGCGGCTGCCGATGGTCTCCACCGGCAGGTTCAGGAAGCTGACCGCGATCGTCGCGCCGGCCAGCGCGACCACGGTGCCGGGCACATGCGCCGACAGCCGGCGCAGCTTCTGCAGCCCGCCGGTCGGTGCCGTGGGCATGGTGTAGGACTTGGGCCACAGCACGACGACGGCCAGGCTGGCCGCGCCGATGGCCACCGCGGTCGGGTTGATCGTGTGCAAGTTCTTGGCCAGCACGCCAATCTGCGAGAAGAAGTCGGCCGGCATCTTCGGCGTGGTCAGCCCCAGGAAGTCCTTCAGCTGCGACAGCGCGATCAGCACCGCGATGCCGTTGGTGAAGCCGATGACGATGGAGACCGGCACGTAGCGAACCAGCGCGCCGAGCTTGAACAGCCCCATCGTGAACAGCAGCACCCCGGCGAGCATGGTGCTGATCAGCAGGTTGGCCAGGCCGTAGCGCTCGACGATGCCGTAGACGATGACGATGAAGGCGCCGGCCGGCCCGCCGATCTGCACATTGGAGCCGCCGAGCGCGCTGATCAGGAAGCCGGCGATGATGGCGGTGAAGATGCCCGACTCGGGCTTGACGCCGCTGGCGATCGCGAAGGCCATCGCCAGCGGCAGCGCGACGACGCCCACCGTGAGGCCGGCGCCCACGTCGCCGGCGAGGCGGCCGCGGTCGTAGCCGCTCAGGCTGTCGAGCAGCCGCGGGCGGAAGCGGTGGAGCGGGGGAAGTTGCAGCGGCAAGCGGGACCTCCGGGGCACGGTGGGCGGGGGGCGAGGCGGCTGGCGCCCGCCACCGGAGGTCCGCAATGGTGGCGGCGCGCGATGAAGCGCCGACGCCGGGAGGGGCCGCGCGGGCTCACCGCACGCGCAGCCCCGGCACCGCGCCCGGCCAGGGCTCCAGCACGTACAGGCCGGGGTGCGCCTTCTCGTCGGCGTGGCTGGCGGCCAGCACCATGCCTTCGCTGAGGCCGAACTTCATCTTGCGCGGCGCCAGGTTGGC
>CAZUPH010000033.1:0-1073 GCA_964621995.1 uncultured Rubrivivax sp.
TTCGGCCCCCGCGCCCGCGCCGCCGGTGACCGAGGCCGAGGTGCCGGCACCGCCCGACGCCGCCGCGCAGGAAGCGCAGCGGCTGGCCGAACGGGCCGCGGCCGCGCGCGCCGAGGCCGCGCGCATCGAGGCGGCGCGCGCGCAGGCCGAGCGCCTCGAAGCCGAGCGGCTGGAGGCGCAGCGCCAGGCAGCCGAGCGCGACCAGGCCGCGCGTGCGCTGGCCGAGCGACAGGAAGCCGAGCGACAGGAGGCCACGCGGAAGGAGGCGCAGCGGCGCGAGGCCGAACGTCTGGAGAACGAGCGCCGTGTAGCCGAGCGGCAGGAAGCCGAACGGCGCGCCGCGGCGTCGCTGCAGGCACAGCGGCTGGAGGAGGAGCGTCAGGCCGCAGCGCGCGAGGAGGCCGCGCGAGCCGAGGCTGTGCTGACGCGGGCCAGGCAGGAGGAAGCACGAAGGCAGGAGGCCCTGCGGCAGGAAGCTCTGCGGCAGGAAGTGCAGCGGCAGGAAGTGCAGCGGCAGGAAGTGCAGCGGCAGGAAGCCGAACGCCTTGAAGCCTTGCGACAGGAAGCCTTGCGGCAGGAGGCCGCGCGGCTGGAAGCTGCACGCCTGGAGGCGGCCCGCGCCGAGGCGGCGCGCCTGGAGGCGCTGCGCCAGCAGGCGGCACGCGAGGAAGCGGCCCGCCTGGAAGCAGAACGCCTGCAGGCCGAGCGCCAGGAGGCTGCGCGGCTGGAGGCGGCTCGTCTCGAAGCGGCCCGCCTCGAAGCGGCCCGCCTCGAAGCGGCGCGGGCCGAAGCCGCTCGCCAGGAGGCGGCGCGCCAGGAAGCCGCACGCCAGGAAGCCGCGCGCGTGCAGGCCGCGCGCGACGACGAGGCGCGGCGCGAGGCCGCGCGCCGTGCGATGGGTCGCCAGCTCGACGAGGAGCGTGCGCAGCGCGAGGCGGCCGAGCGCGCCGCTGCGGCGGCGGCCGACCCGGCGGCGTCGCAGCCCGACCCGCGGCCTCCGTCGTGGAGCAGCCTGCGGCGTGGCCGCCTGTTCGGTCTGGCCGACCCCAATGCCGAACTCGTGCTGTATGACG